>CAZFCR010000006.1:0-4041 GCA_964517305.1 uncultured Akkermansia sp. | reverse complement strand
TCTTAAACTGCCCGTTAACTTTAACGTGGAAATGGATATTCAGGGCTTTTACGAAAAGGTAATTGCCTCTCTCCTCAGCAGTATTGGCGAAGATGAATATGTGAGCCGGCTGCTGAAAGAATATGTATTGGCCCGCGCCGAAGACAATACATCCTGGGACCCCGAAAAACAGATGCTTGAATTTGCACGCCTGCTTCAGAAAGAAAACTCAGACGACTATATCCGTCAACTCAAAAAATTCAATGCGGAAGAACTGGAGGCCTTCAGGAAACAGTTTATTGATTATCTTAAACACTACAGGCAGGAAGTAAAAACCAAAGGTTCAGAGGCTCTTGAACTGATCAAAAAAGCCGGACTCAGCGACGAAGACTTTACGTATAAAAAATCGGGGCCGCAGTCGTTTTTTAAAAAATGTGCCGCTAATACCGTCACCCTGGTTGATACAGAATCTCAGCGTCTCAACGACGCGCTGACACAGGGCAAATGGGCCGCCAAAGGTTCGGAATCACGCCTGAGTAAAATTGAAACGGAACTAAACCGCCTGGGTAATGAACTCAAAGAATTTATAAGGGACAACTTTAGTTATTATTCACTTTGTGAGATCCTCAGCAAACAGATGTATCCATTAATGTTGCTGAAAAAAATAGAGGAGATCAGTGAAACACAGAAACAGGAAGACAGACTGGTGTTCATCAGCGAGTTTAACCAGAAGATCTTCGACATCATCAACAATGAACCCACACCTTTCATTTATGAACGCCTGGGCGATCGTTACCAGCATTATCTGCTCGACGAGTTTCAGGATACCAGTACCCTGCAGTGGCACAACATTCTGCCACTCATAGACAACTCATTGTCTAATGGCTGGTTTAATCTGATCGTAGGTGATGGCAAACAAAGCATCTACCGCTGGCGCAATGCCAACGTAAAACAATTTGCAGGTCTGCCGGCACTTGAGAAACACAGCAGCGCGCTCAGCGCAGAAAGAGGCGATACCCTGCTGCGCAACTTCCAGCATAAAATTTTAAACACCAATTACCGCAGCCATAAAAACATCATTGGTTTTAACAACACCTTTTTTGGTGAACTCAGCGGCTCACTGCTTTCGGGTGAATACCAGTCGATTTACAGTGAACAGGAACAACTGATGAAACATGCGGCAGAGGGATACATTACCGTGCATACCGCGAGGGTGCCATCGGCTGAACTGGATGATCTGAACTGCCGGCTGATCAGAGACCACATTGGTAAAGCGATTGAAGAAGGTTACAGTTACAAGGACATTTGTGTGCTGGCCCGTAAAAATCAACATGGCAACATCATTGCCAATTACCTTGTCGGAGAAAAGATCCCTGTTGTTTCATCAGACTCCCTGCTCCTGAAAAACAACCTGGAGGTAAATACCCTACTTTCATTTTTAAGTCACCTCAACAACCGGCGCGACCAGGTGAGCGCAGCCGCTGTTCTGAATTACATTTACCAGTGCGGGATCATTTCGCAGGAAAAACTGAACGAACAGTTATTGTTACTCACGTCAGGTGGAAATCTTTTTTCTATCCTTCACAGTTGCGGCATTCCGATGCAGGAAGAAAAGCTGGTGTCCAACAACCTGTTCGACAACTGTATTGACATTTCAAAAGCACTCGGCCTCAACGAAAGGGCTTACCACTACATCCGATTTTTTCTCGATGAGGTGAATGAATTTCTCGTCACCAAAAACGCGTCGCTCTCCCTGTTTTTCGAATGGTGGCAGAGTCGTCAGAATAAATCTTCCATGATCATTCCCGACTCCACAAACGCTGTGAAGATCATGACCATCCACGCGAGCAAGGGACTGGAATTTCCTGTAGTCATCATTCCTTACTGCAACTGGGCCGTTTACAGAGCGGGCGACAGTGGGGGGGTGTTAAAATAAAAAAAGGCCCAGTTACCGGTCAGTGTGGTCAACCTCTCTAAAAAAGCAAGCGACTCGGGGTTCAGTGAAGAATTTGAAACGGAGCAGCAGGAACAGGTGCTCGACAATCTTAACCTGCTTTATGTGGCTTTTACCCGTGCAGTGGAACGTCTGCACATTATTGCCAGCGCCGGTGAAAGCAACCGCCAGAAAACAGTTGCGGAATGGATCACCGGTCACATGGCCACGCACTATCAGCAAAAAGAAGGTGTGTACGTAATCGGAAAAGCCGCGCCTAAACAAAAGGAAAACGAAAAAAACGGTCCGGGCAATTTTATTATGCACCCGCTTCAATTCGAAACGCATGCTGATGCCATCCGCATCAAAGCGGCTTATCTGAATAAATATCAGGAAACAGAAAATGCCAAACAGCGTGGCATCACCCTTCATGCCCTTATGTCGGAAATCAATGACGCTGCCTCAATCAACCCGGTGCTTGAAAAAGCGGTGCTGAACGGACTCATGACCACAGAAGAAAAACCTGAATACGCTCAGAAGATCAACGCCATCATCCATCATCCCGAACTGATCACTTTTTTCTCGCCTCAAACCATCGCCAAACCGGAAGCCGAACTGATCACCCCACAAGGTGATGTTTTACGTCCGGACCGTGTGGTTTTTTCGGATGATGAAGTAACAATCATTGACTACAAAACAGGAAGTGAGAACGATAAAAAATACGCCAGGCAACTGATGCGTTATGGAGATGCACTTGCCTCAATGGGTTATAAAAAAATAAAAAAAATGCTCGTTTACGTTGACGAAATCCGTGTGCTGACGGTTAATTAGGTATATTCGTAATTCATTAAAAATGTGCTTATGAATTCTAAAAACACAATCGGCAAGCCGTGCATAAAGGCTGCCTTAGGACTTTTTCTTGCAGCATCACCTTTGTTGATCAGTGCACAAAAAGCGGGCATTAATTTTTCACACATCGATTCTAGCGCTAATCCATGCAACGACTTTTATACGTTCTGTAACGGCAACTGGCAAAAAAAATTCCAGCTTCCGGCCAGTGACGCACGGTATGGAAGTTTTAACGAAATCAACGAAAACAACCTGAGTAAGATCAGGGATATTTACACCGCGGCGGCCGCCAATAAATCTGCGACGCTTAACAGCGACGCGCAGCGTCTGCGGGATTTTTATAATACTGCAATGGATTCATCCAAAGCAGATCTGCTGGGTGCCAAACCTGTAGCCGCGCAAATGGCCATGATCGACAAGGTAAACAACCTCGGCGATTTTATGAAATTAAAAGCTGAATTTGAAACCATCGGCGTTAACCTGCTTTTTGGCAGTGGCGTTTCGGCAGATCTTAAAAACAGTAAAAAAAATACTTTTGGAATCAGTCAGGCCGGATTTGGTCTGGGTGACCGTGATTATTATCATTCCGCTCAGTTTGCCGACATCAGAACGCAATATCAGAAGTATTTATCCAAATTATTTGTGCTCAGCGGAACACCTGCCGCACAGGCCGACCAGATGGCAGCGCAGGTGCTGAATGTGGAAACCCGCCTTACCGACAAAGCTTTTACGCGTGTTCAGATGCGCGATGTGGAAAAACTATACAATGTTTTTAATCAGTCAGACTTAAAAACGCTGACACCTGCACTGAACTGGGACGTGTATTTTAAACAGAAAAATATGCGCGTGCCTGACACCGTTAATGTTGCGATGGTTGATTACATGCGTTCTGCAAGTGACATCGTTACCAAACTCAACATGGGTTTACTTAAAACCTACGCCAAGGGCCAGTTGCTGATGGAAGCGGCACCGTACCTGTCGCAGGCCTTTGTTGACGCGAGTTTTGAGTTCAGGGGGAAAACCATGAGCGGCGCCAAGATCATGAAAGCAAGATGGCAGCGCGTTCACAATGTCATGAATGGTTCCATCGGTGAGATCGTCTCAAAAGAATTCGTAAAGCTTTATTTTCCGCCGGAAGCAAAAGAAAAAGTAAACACGCTCATCGATAACCTTGTGCTGGCTTACCGCGAAAGAATCGCGAGCAGAGACTGGATGAGTGCCGAAACAAAAAAACAGGCTAACAGGAAACTAGATCTCCTCATCAGGAAAGTAGGTTACCC
>CAZFCR010000005.1:0-23295 GCA_964517305.1 uncultured Akkermansia sp. | reverse complement strand
TTAATAAAAACATTAGTTATAAAAAAAGGCCGCCTCACTTTTGAGACAGCCTCTTACAATGAGACACCGGAAAAAAAACCGGGATCAGTATTATTTGCTCACAGTGAGTTTAGTATTTACAGCTCCTTTTTCAGAAGCCACTTTTACAAAATAAACACCGTTAGCCCAATTCTGAGTAGATACAAGCAAACTGTTTACGCCCGACTGAAGGTCATGTTTAGATGTATAAACTACCTGGCCGATGTTATTCATCACCGTTACTTCGATGGTTTCGTTCTGCATCAGTTCAACCGAAAGATTGGTTGAGCCGGAAGCAGGGTTAGGATACACGTTCACCGCGCCGATAGCCAGTTCTGATGCAAGGCCCGCGCAAACATTCACCGTTAATACAACGGAAGCTGAATTTTTACATGAGTTCAGGTCGTCGCTGGTTACAACAAAGGTAGAAGTGCTGGTTGGCGCGATGGTGAAAGAAGACGCTGTTTGGTTATTGCTCCATACATAGGTACTGGCACCGCCCGCACTGAGTGTTACCACTTCGCCTTTACAGATCACACTTTTTGAAGTGCTGGCTGTAACGCTCTGCGTCGTACACTGCGACAGGTTTACGTTATCGATGTACATGTTATTACCGTAATCACTGATACCAACAAATTTCACAAGAATGTCTCCTGTGGTGAAAGCCGACAAATTCACAACTTCAGTTCTCCACTCGCCTGCCTGAGGTGTAAATGCCGGAGTTTTCGGACTGGTCGTAGAAAGACCAGCGCCATTCTTCGAATACACTGTGGTCCAGGTCTGACCACAATCATCGGATACTCTTACATCAAGCTGATCGGTTTCATTTGAATACTGAGCATAAGCCACATCGAACGACATGCTTGGCGCCGCGCCGGCTGTTAAGCTCATTGGAGGAAGAAACAGTTCATGTGTAGATCCTGCAGCCACGGTGCTGTAAAGATCAAGCTTGGTTGACGAAGAACTTAATCCAAAACCACCTGCGGTAGAAGTTCTGAACCAGGTTGCGCCACCCCCTGGATTGTTGATGGCCCAGTTGGCTGGCGGGAATTGCGTTTGAACAAAACCTTCAGCTACAGGCGTACCCAGGAAATTGCTCACCACAATGAATGAGTTTTTCGCGGTGTGGCAGAAGTAATTGGCGAAGTACCACTGTTTTTAAATGTTACTTCCGGCGTGATCATACCCGTACAGGTGATGTCTACTTTTCCGCCGAGCGTACTCAGCGCTTCAGCAGGAACAACATCCACACCTACCCTTGCAGCCTGCGCTACACGGCGGTTGCCGTCGTCCTGAATAAATCCTACAAAAGCGATCTCTTCTTTTTTTCTTGTGTACGAAGGTACTTCGCAGCTGAGTGTAAATGTGGTGCTCTGGCCTGTTGTCCAGGAAGATGCCAGTGGCGTTCCTCCCTGAAGTGTTGGGAAAGAACGGATGGCCACATCTTCAAATTCTGTTTCGCCATTGGTTCCGGGCTGAACCGAGAACTGGATCAGGCGCTCCACCATCACCGTGCGGAAGATGAGGTTACCTACAGAAGTAAAGTTAGCCGAAGCAGTTACAGTAATGGTAAGATTAACAGCTGAACAGAAAGGATTCCATTCGCGTGCCATTGAAATAGAAAAAGGAGAAGTATAGGACTGCGCTGTTGCGATCACATTGTTGTTCATACTGCCCGGGTGGTCGTTCGCCGCGCCGAAAGCGGTTGTGTTACGCCCGTCCATCCTGCCCGTTGGTGCAGAGTTCACACCATAACCGTACTGTGAATAACGCCAGTTGATCTCAGTTTTATTCGGTCTGGTAAAGCGACCACGGTTTGCTGGAAGCACTTGGGATAGGCACCTGCCATTTGATGGCCACTACCTTGGGACTGTTGGTTGGCGAAGCCAGAAGAGAGTTCAGATAAGGATTAACCGCTGCACATGGGGGGCAGGTTTCTCCTGTAAATTCTTCATACAGACTCAGACGCGGCGTCTGTGCCGATACCGATATTGCGAGGAGAAACAAACCAAATACGAGTAGATTTTTTTTCATTTTAATAATGATAAATTATTTATAATAAAACTATTGCATAACAAATGTAACAAAGCAATCTTAATATGTCAATCCCCGGGGTGTTAATTCAGGACGAGATGTTTGTTTCATTTTGATAAGTGGTAACAATGGCAGCGGTTTTGTGATCCCCTGGGCCACGATTTGTTAATTTTTAGGATTCAAAAAGCGTTTTTATCCGTAATTTTAAGTCTTTTAATGTTACTCAATAAGAAGTTAGAAGGGCTTTTCGGGGACGCTGTTGAATTGTTAAACCAGGATCAGCAATACTGGCTGAGAGGTTTAAACGGGTCGGCCCTTGCCTTTTTTATCCAAACCCTTGTTTCCCGCCACAAAAAAAACCTGCTTGTGGTTGCTTCCGACAAAGAAAAAGCGGCCTACATCCTTAACGATCTGGACGCGCTTGTAAAAAACGAACGGGTACTTTTTTTTCCTGAAACATACCGTCAGCCCTACCAGGTTGAAAAAACCACCAACGCCAATATTCAGGAAAGAGCCGAGGTATTGAATCTGCTCTCCAAGGAACAGTTCAAAGGCATTGTGGTGACTTATCCCCAGGCACTTTGCGAAAAAGTGACCCTTAAAAAACAACTGAACGAAAACACCCTGCAGATCAAAAAAGGTGAAAAACTTTCGCTCGATTTTATCGCTGAATTTCTGAGTTCTTACAAATTTGAGCATGTTGACTTTGTTTTTGAGCCCGGCCAGTTCAGCATCAGGGGCGGCATAGTTGACATTTATTCATTTGCCAACGAATTTCCTTACCGCATCGAATTGTTCGGCAACGATGTGGAAGCCATTAAAACATTTGATCCTTCCACGCAGCTTTCGACTGCGAATTTTGATTTTGTGACCATCATCCCGAACATCAATTCATCGGTGTTCAGCGAAGACAAAGCTTTGCTGCTGAATTATCTTCATCACAAAGACACTGTTCTGTTTTTTGAGGACCTGCGACACGCGCTGGACGTGTTTGATAAAAAATACGCGCAGGCCGAAAAAGCTTACGAAGCCTACCAGTCGGAGATCAGACAAATGAGGCCCGAAAAATTGTTTGCGCCCGCATCGGAACTGGAAGACCTTTCGAAACAATACCGCCTTGTTGAATTTGGCTTAAGACCCAGCCTGAACGGCACTACCATCGACTTCAAACAAAGACCCCAGCCATCCTTCAATAAAAATTTTGACATGCTCATTGCCGATCTCAAACAAAACAAGGCAAGAGGTTACCAGAATTATTTTTTAACGGATAATACCAAACAGGCCGAGAGGCTCATCAGCATCTTTAACGACCTGCTGGCCAAAGAACACCGGACTTACGACACGCTCATCGATTACATTCCGCTCAATATACACGAGGGTTTTATTGACGATGAAAACAAACTCGCCGTTTATACCGACCACCAGATCTTTGAACGTTACCACCGTTTTAAATTAAAAGAGCTCAAAAACAAAAGCGCGGAAGCTTTTACCCTGAAAGAGTTGCTGATGCTGAATCCCGGAGATTACGTCACACACATCGATCATGGAATAGGTCGTTTTGCCGGACTTCAGAAACTCAATATCAACGGTAAAGAACAGGAAAGCGTTAAACTGCTTTTTAAAGACAACGACATTCTTTATGTGAGCATTCACAACCTTCACCGCATCAGTAAATTCAGCGGAAAAGAAGGTCAGGTGCCGCGTATCGACAAACTGGGAAGCACCACCTGGCAGACCCTTAAACAAAAAACAAAAAAGAATGTCAAGGCCATCGCCTACGATCTCATCAAACTGTATGCAGAAAGGAAAGCCAAGCCCGGACATGCCTATCCGCACGATAACTACCTTCAGCACGAGCTTGAAGCCTCTTTTCTTTATGAAGACACACCCGACCAGGTAAAAGTAACCGCCGATGTAAAACGCGATATGGAACGTCCCCATCCTATGGATCGGCTTGTATGCGGAGACGTAGGTTTTGGAAAAACAGAGATCGCCGTGCGTGCCGCCTTTAAAGCGGTGTGCGACAGCAAACAGGTGGCGGTTCTGGTGCCTACCACTATTTTAGCTTATCAGCATTACAAAACATTCAGCGAACGTTTAAAAGATCTGCCCTGCAACATTGATTATGTAAACCGTTTCCGTTCTTCAAAACAACAAAAAGAGATCATCAGCAAACTATCAGAAGGAAAGATCGACATCCTGATCGGAACACATAAACTGGTTGGGAAAGACGTGAAATTTAAAGACCTGGGTTTGCTCATCATCGACGAAGAACAGAAATTCGGCGTAGGTGTAAAAGACAAATTAAAAACATTTAAAAGCAACGTGGACACGCTGACGCTAACGGCCACGCCAATTCCACGCACGCTGCAATTCAGCCTCATGGGTGCGCGCGACCTTTCGGTGATCAGCACACCGCCGCCCAACAGATATCCGGTTCAGACAGAACTTCACGAATATTCTGAAGAACTGATCCGCGATGCTGTAAGAGAAGAGCTGGGTCGCGGTGGCCAGGTATTTTTTGTTCACAACAAAGTTCAGAACATCATGGACATTGCCGGCACCATTCAGCGACTGGTGCCCGATGCCCGCATTGCGGTGGGACACGGACAAATGGATGGCGACCGGCTCGAAGACGTGATGCTCGGTTTTATGGAGGGCGATTACGACGTACTGGTGGCCACCACCATTATTGAAAGCGGTCTCGACATCAGCAATGCCAATACCATCATCATCAACGACGCTCAGAATTTCGGGCTCAGCGATCTTCACCAGATGCGCGGCCGTGTTGGCCGAAGTAATAAAAAAGCATTCTGTTACCTGCTTGCACCTTCTCACATCGCCTTAACCACCGAGGCACGCAAACGCCTCAAAGCCATTGTTGATTTTAGCGACCTTGGCAGTGGTTTCCAGATTGCCATGCGCGACCTCGATATTCGCGGGGCCGGAAATCTGCTTGGCGGAGAACAAAGCGGCTTCATCAATGACATGGGTTTCGACACTTACATGAAGATCCTCAACGAGGCCATAGAAGAACTGAAAGAAGAAGCCTGGTACAAAGAAGCCGTAGGAGATACGCAGGCCGGCAATGATAAATCGGTGTTCTCGCGGCAGTTTGTAAAAGAGACCAATGTAGATACAGACCTACAGCTGTTAATTCCGGATACTTATGTCAGCAGTTTAACCGAACGCCTGGTTCTGTACCGCGAACTCGACAACATTACACGCGATGAGGAACTGACAGCTTTCGAACACAACCTGCGCGACAGGTTCGGTCCGGTGCCTGCCGAAGCGGTGGAACTTATCAACGTGGTGCGCATGCGCTGGAAGGCCATGAAACTCGGCTTTGAAAAAGTAACCCTCAAAAACACCAAGATGCTCGGTTATTTTGTGAGCAAACAAAACAGCGATTATTTTGCCAGCCCGGTTTTTCACGCGGCTTTGTTATTTGCGCAGAAATATCCTCACCTTTGCACGCTGAAAGAACAGAACAACAAATTGTTTCTTACAGTGGAAGACGTTACCAGCATCAAACGCGCGAGCGATGTGCTCGGTCAGATAGAAGAGCTGATCGTTTTTCCAGAAGTGCCCGCCGATGAAAGGTAAACCAAGAGCCATAGTGATCCTGAGTATCCTTTTTGGTTACGTGTTGCTCCAGTTCATCTGGTGGGAAGTGCTGCTGGTTAAACAAACAGGCACCATTACCGAAGAAAAACAAAGACTGATTGAACTCAGCTCAAGTGATCCTGTCCAGCTGGAACAGGACATCAACGAACTTCACCGGAAAAAAAACATGCGCACCATCATGATCGTTGGTGAAGGCACCGTGTTTCTGCTTTTACTGCTGTTTGGCATCTATAAGATCAAACAGGCGCAAGACAAAGAACAGGAACTGAACGAGCGGCAGAAGAATTTTTTTCTCAGCATCACCCACGAATTAAAAACACCGATCGCAGCCACCAAACTGCAGCTGCAGACCTTACGAAAACAGCAGCTCGACGAAGCTACGCGCAACATGCTTGTGAACAGCGCGCTTGTAGAAACGGAAAGACTGAACGCGCTCATCGACAATGTACTGCTCGCCAGCAGCCTTGAAGGTGGCGAAATGATAGCGAGAAAAGAAAGGACCAACCTGAGCGCACTCACGCTCCAGATACTTGAAAGATATTACAGTTCACAGATTCAGAGGTCTGAGCTCATACACCACATCCATCCCGATATCGAGGCAATGGTCGACGGGCAGGCCATGCTTTCCATCCTGACCAATCTGGTTGACAACGCCCTCAAATATTCCGGCGAAACAAAACAGGTGGAAGTGGTTCTCAGCAGCGATGAAAAAAACATCAGGCTTTGTGTGTCAGACCAGGGACCAGGCATAACAGATAAAGACAAACAAAAAATATTTACCCGCTTTTTCCGGGGAGGAAGTGAAGAAACCCGCAGAACAAAAGGCACTGGACTCGGTCTCTACATTGTTAATTACCTGGTTCAGCAGCACCAGGGCAAAATTACGGTGAAGGACAATAAACCCCGGGGAAGCATTTTTGAAATTCAGTTTTATGCTTAAGTACCTTATTTTTTTATGCAGTTTGTGCTGGATGTTGAGTTCCTGTGCAGACCAACAGCGCAAGGGCGATGAGGCAGCGGCAGCTCACAACACTTCTCTGATCCGGCACGCCAGACGTTTCGCCATCACCGAACACGGCGATCACCTCCGGCTTTATGTGATGGGAAACCGTCACGAATTAAAAGATACCAGTGCTGTTTTTGTGGTGTACGAAAAAGAACTTCCCCGGGATCTGCCGGAAGACGCGATTCCTGTAAAAATTCCCTGCACAAAAATTGCGGCGCTCAGCAGCATCTACGCGTCCATGCTTGCCGACCTCGGCTGCGTTGATCAGCTCGCCGCCATCGACAACATTGACTATGTGAACAATCCGCAAGTGCTCGATAAATTTGCGCGCCAGCGATTACCTGAGCTGGCACGTAATCCTGAAATAGATCTTGAAAAAACAATGGCGGTGCGCCCGGATGTTATTTTTTACTACGGCATGGGCGATCCGCGTGAAAAAAACGAGAAATTAAAAGCAACTAAAATTCCTGTCGTGATCAGTGTGGACCATCTTGAGGAAACCCCGCTCGCACGGGCTGAATGGATCAGGTTTTTTGCAGTGTTCGCTGGGCAAAGACACAAGGCTGATTCCATCTTTTCTGAAGTGGAAAAAGAATACCTGCGCCTCAAAAAAACCGCAGAGGCTGCCAAACAACATCCGGCAGTATTCAGCGAGTGTAAATTTGGCGATGTGTGGTACATGCCGGGAGGCGACAGTTACATGGCCACGCTGATCAAAGATGCGGGCGGTCATTACCTGTGGCAGGACGACACACGGAGCGGCAGTCTGCCCCTGAGTTTTGAACAGGTTTTTGCCCGGGCTGCAGATGCCGATTTCTGGATCAACCAGCCTCTTACTGAAAATAAAGCAGCGCTTGTTGCGCAGGAAAGCCGTTATGCCAATTTTAAAGCCTTTAAAACCGGACAACTGTATAACAACACTAAGTTCATTAACCCAAAAGGATACAGCACTTATTGGGAAACGGGCATGTATCATCCTGAAAGAATTCTCAACGACCTGATCTGGATCTTTCATCCTGAACTGCGCGGGCAGGTTAAAAATGATTTGTATTATTACACGCAGTTGCGTTAACAGGTGTTGCCAAAAGAAACCATAAAATTTATCGGACTATCGGTACTCCTGGTGGTGGCAGCCCTGCTCAGCCTTTTTTACGGCGGAAGCGAAACGGTTTTAAGTGGTGCCGCGGGCGAATTTATCTTTAACGAAATAAGAATTCCAAAGACCATCACCGCCATTATCGCCGGTGCCACCTTATCGGTATCAGGGCTTATTCTGCAGATCATTTTCCGTAACCCGCTGGCGGGTCCTTATGTGCTGGGCATCAGTTCTGGCGCCTCTTTAATGGTAGCGCTGGCTGTTCTGGCGGGCGGCAGCTGGCATTTTGCGGGTAACGCATTTACAGGAAAAAGCTTTATTGTTTTATCATCCGTCGCGGGTAGTTTCGCCATCACCTTGCTCATTCTGCTCATCAGCAAAAAAATAAACAGCAACGTGGTGCTCTTACTGATCGGGTTAATGTTTTCACAGATCTGCGGCGCGCTGCAAACCTCGCTCGAATATTTTGCCGATCCAGGCAGTTTAAAAAATTTCGTGATCTGGGGCATGGGGTCGCGGGCCAATACAACACATAACGACCTGCTCATTTATGTGCCAACCGGACTGATTTTTTTAGGACTGCTTCTGTTTTTTGTAAAACCACTCAACGCCCTGCTGCTCGGACAGAACTATACGCAGAATGCAGGGATCAATTTCTCACGCAACCGCTTTTTTCTTATCCTTATCTCATCTGTACTCACCGGCTTAACAACTGCCTTTTGCGGTCCCATCGCTTTTATCGGCATTGCGGTTCCTATTTTGTCGCGCATGTTGTTTAAAACCGCCCGTCAGCAGGTACATTTTTTTTCGTGTATGCTGCTTGGCGCTATCCTGCTTCTTTTTTCTGACGCACTCTGCAGTTCGCTTGTCAACGGTTTATCGCTTCCCATTAACATGATCACTACTTTTATTGGTGCGCCGCTGGTGATTTATTTAATGTTTAAGAACAAACACTGGTAATGGAAACAACACCAAGGATCATACTAAAAGATGCCGCTTTTGGTTATACAAAAAACGGTCAGGACCAGCTCGTACTGCAAGATCTCAGTTTTTCAATCCGTGTCGGTGAATTTACGGGTATTGTTGGTCTGAACGGCGTTGGAAAATCTACCTTTCTCAGAACACTCAGCGGACTGCTTCCTTTAAAACACGGTGAATTTATTCTCAATAGCAGGTCGATACACTCTTACAGCACCAATGAACTGGCCCGTGAAATTGCCATTGTGCTTACAGAAAGGGTGGGTGGATTTAACCTCAGTACCTTTGATGCGGTGGCCGCGGGACAGATGCCGTACACAGATGCCTTTAACCGGCTGAAACCTGAAAACAAAGCTGTGATCAACGAGGCCATGCGGCAATGCGGAATAACTAACCACGCTCACAAAGCGCTTACCGAACTCAGCGACGGCATGTTTCAGAAAACCATGATCGCCAAAGCCCTGGCCCAGCAAACCCCCGTGCTCTTGCTGGATGAGCCCAGTGCCTACCTCGACTACGCTTCGAAACACGAGTTGTTTATTCTGCTGAAAAAACTTGCCGCCGAAGATAAAAAGACAGTGCTGGTGAGCTCGCACGATCTCGACCTTGTTCTGAAATACTGCAGCAAAATCCTGGTGTTTTCTGACCGTCACGCAGAGCTACTGGATGTTTCTGAGGCAAAACAGCACCCTGGCTTCCTGCATATTGGTGGTGGTCACATCTGAGCAATCTTATCAAATTTAATTAAAAGCTGTTTCCTGATATCAATTAAACTATATTTTTGTCGCCACTATGGCACTAATTGTAAAAAAATCACAGCTTCCCAATGCCGGAAAAGGCCTGTACACAACAAAGGCGATTAAAAAGAACGAACATGTTATCGAATACAAAGGCGAGATCATTGACTGGAAAGAATATGAAAAACGTGTTGCGGAAGATAAGGATGGTTATCTTTTTTTCATCAACAAAAAACGTTGTATCGACGCGTTTTCAACACCACAGCACAAGGCCCGATATGCCAACGATGCAGCCGGACTGAGTCGTGTAAAGGGTTTAAAAAACAACTGCTCGTACCAGATCGAAGGCGACAAATGTTTTATTGTTGCGGAAAGAGACATTGAAAAAGGTGAAGAGATCTTTGTGAACTACACCAAAGAATACTGGGATTGTATCCGTTACAACATCAAGAACGGGCTTTACAAAACCAAAAAAACCGTTTAAAACAACCGGTTATGAATAAATTCCTGATAGTGGGACTCGGTAACATTGGCAGCGAATACGCAGAAACACGCCATAACATCGGGTTTAAAATAGTTGAGCGGCTGGCCGGCGAAGCAGGAGTGAAATTTACAAGTGACCGTTATGCCGATGTCGCGGAACTCAAACACAAAGGCAAACAACTTACGCTGATCAAACCTACCACTTACATGAACCTCAGTGGTAAAGCGGTGAACTACTGGTTACAGGCGCTGAAGCTGGAGCCGGACAACATGCTGGTGCTTGTTGATGAACTGGCCCTGCCTTTTGGAAAGATCAGGATAGGCCCTAAAGGCAGCGATGGCGGGCACAACGGATTGAAGAGCATACAGGAAAGCATTGGTACCACTATTTATCCCAGAATGCGTTTTGGGATCGGGAACGAATTCAGCAAAGGCTCGCAGGTTAACTATGTGCTGGGCGAATGGGGAGAAGAAGAATTAAAAACGCTCGGCGCCCGCATCCAGATCGCCGCCGATGCAGTGAAATCATTCGCTTTCATTGGCCTGCAGAGATGCATGAACGAATACAACAATAAATAATAATGCTTTACAGCGACATCATAGGTCAGCAGGAACCCAAACAACGTTTACTTAAAATGGTGAACGAAAACCGGGTGCCCCATGCCCTTTTGTTTTCGGGTCGCGAAGGCTGCGGCAACCTGGCCATGGCCATCGCGTTTGCGCAGCACCTCTTGTGCAGCAACAAAACCGAAGCTGGTCCCTGTAATCAGTGCGGCCCCTGCGGCAGAGTTTCACGGCTGGTGCATCCCGATCTCCACCTTGTTTTTCCCATCGCTAAAAGTAAAACGGTAAAAAGCAGCAACGATCTGTTAACTGAATTCCGGGAGGCTTTTCTTGACAACCATTACCTGAGTCTCAACGAATGGTTCGACGAGATAGACGCTGAAAACAAACAACCCATCATTCCTGTGGAAGAAGCGGGTGACATCCTGAAAAAACTCAGTTACACCAGTTATGAAGGATCGTACCGCATCATGATTATCTGGCAGCCGGAAAAAATGAACACCGAGGCCGCCAACAAACTGCTGAAGATCCTTGAAGAGCCGCCTGAAAAAACCGTGTTCATTCTTGCTTGCAATCATCCTGAACAATTGCTCGCCACGATTTTTTCACGTGTGCAGCAAATCCCGTTTTACAGTGTTACCGAGGACGAGATCAGTACCGCCCTTCAGCAACAATATCATGTGAATGCGGATGTGGCGCGTCAGACTGCTATTCTTGCCAACGGCAATTTTGCAGAAGCCGTTCAACTCTTATCCGACAATGAAGAAAGCGTTTCTTTCCTGAACCATTTTCAGTCTTTTATGCGGCTGGCTTTGCGTTTCGACTGCGCCAAAGCACTGCAATGGGTGGATGATAACGCGGCAGACGGCAGAGAAAGCCAGAAACAGTTTCTGCAGTACGCGTTGCAGGTGTTCCGCGACAGCTTAATGTATAATTATGGCGACCGGAACCTCGTGCGCCTGAGCGGACAGGAAAAAGCCTTCCTCGAAAAATTTGCTCCCTTCGTTAACCAGCGCAACTACGAAAAACTGGTTGAAGAATTTAACAACAACTATTATTACGTTGAAAGGAATGCCAATCCAAAAATTCTGTTCATGGATCTGCTGCTGACAACCAACGGACTCATCAATTTGAAATAACACCCGAAAATTCAGGGCTCAGAACAACAAAAAAAAGAGCTGTCTTTGCAGACAACTCTTTTTCTGACAGCAAAACTAAACAAACTATCTGCTTATCACTACTTTTTGGGTAAAGGTACTTGCGCCGGTATTGATGTTGATAAGATAAATACCCGCACTCAGGTTTTCAGCGTTGATCTCATGCAACATCTCAGCTCCCTCACTCTTCTGAACTCCACTGTATACCTGAGCTCCAAGGAGGTTGTTCATGGTGATCTTAACCTGTCCGTTTTCCAGCCCGCTGATTCGCAGTGAAATTTTATCATCGGCAGGATTCGGGAATACCTCATAAACCAATGGCAGTGTTTGCGCATCAAGACCTGTGGTGGTTCCCACGTTCATCTGAACAGCAGGCGGCAACACGTTCACATAAATGATGTTGGAAGCGGAGCGGTAAATGCTGTATGAAGAACAGGCGGTTGCCGTAGCGCCACAGGATGCTGTTACTGTTAAACAGATGTTATAGTTTCCGGTTACACTGTAGGCGTGTGTGGCGTACATGGTGTTGCTGGTTTGTCCGTCGCCCCAGCTCCACGAAGCAACGCTAACGTTGTAAGGATAGGATGGAATGGCGTTCCAGACTTGCGGAGGCCCGGCAGGTACAAGTGTAAAATTAGCGTTCGCGGTACACGGCACGGTGCTGATGTTAACCGTTTGTGAGATGGTGGATGTGCAGCCCACATTGTTCATAGCGATGAGCGTTATATTGTGCACGCCACCGTTAATGTAGGTTTGTGTTGGATTAAGCTGATTGGATCCGAAGCCGTTACCGAAATTCCAGGTATACGTGGTATTGGCGTTTGTGCCTGTAGATGTGGAGTTAAAGGACACCACGCCACCGGCTCCGACCGTATGTGTAAAATTGGCGTTCACAAAACAGGTGTTGGATGTAACCGCGATGGTTTGGGTGGTGGATCCAAAACAATTGAGACTGTTATTGGCTACCGTGAGGGTTGCAACGTAAGTTCCGTTGGCATACGTGTGCGAAGGAGCCATTCCCGTACCTGTACCACCATCGCCGTAGCTCCAGAAATACTGTGAAGTGGGGATCGTGCCTGTTGAGGTACTTTGAAAATTGACCTGCCCGTTGAGTCCCTGTGTATAGGTATACGAAGGAACAAGATTGCAAATAGAATTTACAACCACATTAAAAATAAGTGAATCAAAACAAGCATTGTTGGTGAAGTTGTTGTTTGCATACAGCATCACGGGGTACGTGCCGTTGTTAGCATAGGTATGACTGGGGCTAACCACATTTGAAATGGGTGATCCGTCGCCAAAATTCCAGTTGTAAGTAACTCCAGTAACCGTTCCGGAAGAAATATTATTAAAGTTAACAAGCCCGTTCGACCCCTGGGTGAAGTTAAAATTTGCAATGAGCCCGCATCCCACAGTGTTTACAATAATTGTCTGAGTGCTGCTCGCACTGCAACTCGGAACTGTGCTAAGAATAAAAAGATTTACCGTATAGGTACCATTGGCAGTATAGGTGGCAGATGCGAATGGACTTCCCATTGTAGTGAATGTTGTACTGTTGCCGAACGACCAATAATACGCCGTTACTGATCCCTGTGGCACTGAAGTGCTGGTGAATGTAACATTCCCGTTTGGACCCACATTGTAAGTGAAGTTGGCTACGCATTGTTGTGCATTGAGCTTAATACTGCCTGTGACCAGGAGAAAAAGAGCAATCTTTAAAATTTGAGTAATTTTTTTCATTCTTATTATATTTTGGTGCCTACTCTTCTATGGATTTTCGGCTGATTCCATCATACAAATACAAACGCATAGCCTCTACGGTTGGGTGCATTCACTCATCGGAAAGCAGACTCCACGATTAATTTTTTATGGACTGTAGTTTTTTCAGAGATCACTTTCAGGATGTAGATGCCTGGAATGTCCAACTCTACTATGATATCGTCAGCGGGAACATTCGTCACCTGATCCCTCACTAAATTTCCCGACAGATCATAAACAAGTACGCGGCGATGAGCCGCTTTATCAAAATGAATAAAAAATAATCCGGCCGATGGATTAGGATAAACCTGAATCCCGGACAAAGCGCCGTTTGTTTCAAGCGCTGTAATGAGCTCAGGTGCCACAATGTTTACCGCCTGCCAATTGTTGCCGCCCGAGTGTCCTGAAAAAGTAAGTTTAAGGCAGGTCTTCGACGTGGCGCCACAGGCTACCGTTACACTTAAACACACTTCGTAAGTGCCGCTTAACGTATACAAATGTGAAGCATACAATTGGTAACTGCTTGTACCGTCCCCCCAATCCCATTGCGCGCTCACCACATTCCAGGGATCTGCGGGCATCAGGTTCCACATGCCAGCCGTTTTTCCGGGGAACACTTTAAAATACGAGATGGCCTCGCATTTCATACCAGTGACATTGATGGCCATTTTGATAGAGTCTCTGCAGTCCGGCCTTAAGGAATCAAAAACAAGTAAAGACACGTAGTATACCCCGTTACCCGAAAAAACACAATCCGGATCTTTTTTCAGGGACCCCATACCGTTCCCAAAATTCCAACGGAACCGCGTTGAACTGCTGATGCCTGTTGAAGCGTTGCTGAACTTTACAAGGCCTCCATTTAAAACGGTGTGTGTAAAACCCGCAGTCAGAACACAAGGCGCGCTGCTTACGCTGATGTTTTGTACACTGGCAGCATAACATTGATTCTGAAATTCTTTTAACACCACCGATTTGATGCCGTTGGTGGAATAGGTGTGCGTAACTAAAGGCCCTGTTGCAGTACTGTCATCGCCAAAAGACCAGATCACACTGGAAAGTGAGCCTGTTTGCGCAGAAAAATTAACAAGCCCTCCCGCACCCAGTGTGTAGTTGAAAGCCGCGGCAAGAAAACAAGACGTGTTGGTAATGGATATCTGGGCCACTGTGCTGGCTGCGCAAGCTGGTGTCCATAGATTGTCGGCGTTTAAGGTAACTGTATAAATACCGTTATTGCTATACTGGTGGATGGCATAAAGACCGTTGTAGGTGGCAGACTGATCGCCCCAGTTCCAGACAAATTTTGTTGAAGGCACTGAACCGCTGCTCTGATTGAGGAAAAATACCTGACCATTGCTGCCGACAGTAAAACTCAGCGCAGGCACCAGCTGGCAAGGAAAAATATTGCTTCCCGAAACATTCACGGTTTTTTTTGTGACCAGCGTGCACGACGACGGAGGCGTAACCACCGTGCAGGTAACGGGATAATTGCCATTCACCGAATAACTGTGCTGCGCTTGAAAGAGTGCAGTGCCGCTGACAATAGCCGCGCCATCACCAAAATCCCACTGGTAAACACTATTGGTATTTGTGATAGATGATGTATGCCAGAAATACACATTGCCCTGGTTGCCGGGATAGTGGTTGATAAGATCATCGGCCGGGCAATTTTGTCCGATCACAGCAATGGTACCCGTAAGGAGCGGACAACAATTTCCTGTGAACGTGGTACCCACCTGAACGGTGTAAATGCCGGGACATAAATTGCCAATGCTTGGCGTGGTGGCACCGTTTGACCAGGTAGCTGTACCGGGTCCGCATAACCCCGTGATCTGAGTAATGTAGGCTTCTCCATTACATGCAGCAGCGGGCGATGAGGGTTTGGCATCTAACACCAGGTTGCAGGTAGGCTGCGGCGTTGTATTGATCACAAGCGTGGCCTGGCAGGAATCGTTGCCGGGCGTGAAAGGCCAGAACCACAGTGTAACGGTATACGTACCGCTCACAGAATAACTGTGTCCCACCGAGGGTGAAGGTGTGTAAGCAACGTTTGAACCATCACCAAAATTCCAGGAATACTGAGAGGTAGAAGTTGTAGGAACTGAATTGCTTGTAAACACAAAAGTATTCGGGCCAACACTTGTAGCCGTAAAGCTGGCCGTACAGGTTTGCGCGTGTAATTCCGTAACCGAAAAGAAAAGGATCAGCCAGAATGGAGGCAGATATAATAAAAAACGTTTTATCATCATTTTATCGATCAGGGATATGCTACACAAAAAACTGCCTCGCCGTTATTCAGAGCCATACTGGCCCCTCCCCCGTACACCATACAGGTAAAACGAACGGTTATTTTTTTTGTCTTCTGGTTGTTTTCATTCAATCCGAAATCCTCAACCGACAAAATCTCAAACTTGCTGCTGAGTGGTTGCTCAACATTATCGGAGGAATAGGTAAGTCCATTCTCGTCGGTCCAGCTGACTTCCACACCCGACAAGTTAAACACGTTAACGCCCGGTACCGGTTTGATAAACGAGGCCCAGGCATTGGCAGCACAGGAGGAAGTATCGTTAAAAGTAACAGCATTGTATCTTGTCACCACGGTTCTATTGGCGGCGTCGCGCACCGTTAAAACTACCGGGTAGGCGCCCTGCACCGGGTATTTGTGTGTTGGCAGTGCGTTGGACGAACGGGTGCCATCTCCAAAATCCCAGTCATAAATAAAGGGCGCCTGCGCTCTGATCACCGCCCTGAACGTAAGGGTGTTCATGGACCCGCTCTGCACTTCTACGTAAGCACCGGCCGGATTTGTTCCTACTTCTATATCGTTGCAGATGCTCGACACACACTGACCGTTACCGGTAATTTTTAAACAAACCCTGTATTTTCCCGCCTCTGCATAACGGTGAACAGGTTCAGCACCGGCAGCAGTATAACCATCACCAAAATCCCATTCGTATTTTACCGCGGACTTGTTGTAAGAAGATTTAAAACTAACGTCATAATCCATTTCAGGACCCCTCACATAATCATATACACCCGACTTTAATGCTGAGTCGGCAACCGGAGCACCAGCAGGAGAGGTCATGTTGCCGTTGATGCGGATCCTGAGAGAAGAAGGACAATCCTTTTCACAGTCTTTTTTACGCAGGTGTCCCATGTAGTTGTAAACGTCATTCGTATCCTGCACAAAAGAAGAAAACATATAATAATCACCTCCTGCCGAAAGTTCAACAGGTTTTGATCCTGCCATGAAGGAAGCATAAAACACACGACCGTTCTCAACTACCGAACCAGGTGGATAATCCTTCTTTTTACAGGCAGCGAGCCAGAGCAGGACAAACAAAAAAAGTATTTTAAAAAATGTCTTCATCGTTGTTATTTATAAATATCGTAAACCAGACCAAGTTTGATTCCCCGGTTTCTTTCGTGAAAATTTTCTGAAAAAAACTGATCATCTTTCACATCGCTGAATCCATAAAAAGTCTCGGCCATGATGCCCCAGTTTTTGGTAAACATCCTTCTGTAATACAAAGCAACCTGTGTGTCGAAGGTTTTAAATCCTTTTGTATACCCGCGATCGGTGTAGGTTGACATGTTGGAGACCCCGTTAAATTTTTCCACGTAATTCACCACCTGAACATCCACCGTGAGCAGGTAAGCGATGTTGCAGGCAATTCCAAACGTGTTGTTGCCGTATTTGTAATTCAGTCGCAGCGGCGCTGCCAGATAATGGATCTTTGAAGGCGTAAATACAGTTACTTCGCTCTCTTCACCGAGGTTAAAACGCGAAACACGCGCGGTGTAATTGTGTGTCTTCATCCTGCCCACCTGATAATACTGCAGGCCGTATGAAAAAGTCAGTTGCTCAGAAAATGAAGTGTGCAGCTGTAAACCAACAAAAGGATTTAATCCTGCGGCTTCTTTGCTGAGTGGTCGCGACCAGCCCAGTACATACATGGCACCGGCCTCGACCGAAAAAATTAAACGCGGAACACGCGGATACTGATTAACCGAATCACGTTTTGGCACTGAATCGCTGGCTGCTACAGCCGGCACTGCTTGTTTTTCTGCAACACGATCCTGGTCGGTCTGTTCGCCGACCGCCACACTTACGGGACTTTCTGTCGGGTTGATGTCAACTGCATTTTCTCCGTTCTCGTTTTTCAATGCGGTGTCCGGTACTGCGGACCTCATGGATACAACAGGCTCCTCTTCTGCTGATTCATCAGATTCAGTTTCGTTCTCACCATGAAGCCGGGCGATTTTTGTCCCCTCAGTTGTTTGATCCGCTTGCTCTTCAACCGGGGGATCGCCAGCCAGAGAAGGCTGAACGGCAACAGCTTTCTTTTCGGAAGGCTTTTCTTTTTCACCTTCTTTTTCATCAGCATCCAGCCTTGTTAAAGCTCCTTCATCATCATCCTGTTTTTTGTCTGAATTTGTTTTTTTCGGCAGATCAACATCGTGGGTTTTTTTCGGATGGGATTCTAATGGACTCGCTGTTGGAAGCGGAATTCCGGTTTTTTTTATTTTCTGTTTTTCAAGAGATGACGATGTTGATGCAACTGAACTTTTTTTCTGATCCGGAAAAGTGTCCTCAGAATTTTGTTTTATTGGGTTTGCAGCAGGGTTCTCTTTTACGCGCGTGTTATCAGGATCACTAGAGATGATCCGATCTTTGTCTGCAGGCGCCGGGCCTTCCCCCGTGTGAGGCTGCACATTTTTTCCCGCAGGAACCGACGTTTTCCCGGTTTCAGGATTTATTTTCGCATCAGAACTGATGCTCACCTGATAAGCCATATTATTCTCTGCCGGTTCAAAAGCAGTGAACCACACGCCCGTGCCAATTAACAATCCACCCAACAGGAGCCACAAAAAAATAACCCTGCGTTTTTTACGCCGCTGACTGTCAAAGTAAGCACTCGCTTGTTCCCAATCGGCCCCCGCCATCGGAAACTCCTTTGAGTTGACAAGATCCTGCAACGTTTTTTTAAATTTTTCTTCGTTACTCATTTACTGCTATTTTAAACGGTACTTCAATTTCCTGGAGCATTTTTTTTAATTTTTCCCTCGCCGCGTTCAGGTGCCATTTTGATGTGCCCTCTGAAATATCGAGCATATCAGCGATTTCCCTGTGTTTAAAACCATCAATAAAATAGAGGTTAAACACCTGTGCACTGGCCGGCGGCAACAGATCAATAAACGCGTAGATCTGGTCGGCATTGATCTTGCTGATGGCATGATTGATTTCCCCGTAATCACTGCGATCATAATATTCTTCCACGTAATGGATGTTCCCGTAATGCTGTCTCTCTTTTTTAAACTCGTTGATGAGGGTATTGATCATCACTTTCCGCGCCCAGGGTTTAAAAGGACTCGCCTGATCGTACTTTTTAAGATTACTGAGTATGCGGTAAAAACCCATGTTCAACACTTCTTTGGCCCTGTCGCTGTTGCGCGTATAACGGATGCAAATGCTCATAAAATAACTGAAACTTGCCTTATACAGCGCGTATTCAGCTTTACGGTCACCTTTTATGCATTCATTTATCAGTTCAGGGTGAATTTCCATCAATTAGCGGGGGCCTTTGATAACAGTACAAGTGCAGGGCAGGGTTGGTTGGGTGCGGAATAAAGATTTTTACATTATAATTGTTTGTTTTTCAGTACAATACGAAACCCATCCGAACAAGAGTTTTGAGGCTCTGATCCTGATCGGATACAGTACAAATAAATTTAGTGATTTTAGGTGGAAGAACCTGTTAAATCTCACCCAGCACAAACTTCCGCAGCAGGTTGATCGCAGCATTGGCTGTCATCACAATATTCTGTTCACGGTTGTCGCCAAACTGGTATTTAACGCTGTGCAGTTTTTCGCGCGATGCCACGGCCACCCACACCGTCCCCACCGGCTTTTCAGGCGTTGCACCCGCTGGCCCGGCAATGCCGGAAACCGAAACCGCGAAATCACTTTTCAGCCGGACGAGGGCATTGGCCGCCAGTTGTTCCACACAGGCCTGGCTTACTGCACCCACCGTTGTGAAAACCGAAGGATCTACCTGCAGCAGATCGTGTTTGGCCACATTGTTGTAGGGAACGATGCCACCTTTAAACACTTCCGAAGCGCCGGGAAGCAGCGTAAACAAAGAAGAAATATAACCGCCCGTACAGCTTTCAGCCACGGCAATGGTTTGTTTTTTCTCGCGCAGAATGCCACTCAGTACCTGGGCCAGCGAAGGACTCTCCTGTCCGTACTCTTCGTAACCGTATATGTATTTGCCTACCAGCGTTTTTAATTTTTCGATCTCCTGCTCCACCGCCCTCTGAAGTTTTTGCTGATCATCGCCTTTTGTAGAGATGCGCAGCCGCACAATGCCGGGCGTTGGCAGATAAGCCAAACTCATGTTTTTTTCAGCGAGCTGATCTTCCCACTCCGAAATAATTTCCGACAACACACTTTCGCCAATGCCCTGTGTGAGCACACTTTTATGATAAATGTGCGGCAAAACGTAAGATGATCTGATCTTCGGCAGGATGGTGTCCGTCATCATGCCTTTCATTTCATAAGGCACGCCGGGCATACTGATGTAAACCGTCTTGTTCTTTTCCATCCACATGCCGGGCGCGGTACCGTTTTTATTGCGGATCACAAAACAACCTTCGGGCACTTCGGCCTGAAGGCGGTTGATGGGGCTGAGCGGGCGACCACGTTTTGCGAAAAAAGATTCCACATCGTCCAGCACCACTTTATCAGTGATCAGCCTGGCACCAAAAAACCGGGCAAAGATCTTTTTGGTTACGTCGTCTTTTGTAGGACCAAGTCCACCTGTGATAAAAACAAAATCGGCTCGTCCGGCCGCCGCTTCCAGCGCATCCAGTATGGCCTGTTCGCGATCTGGCACGGTACACATGTGCATCACCTGAATACCGGCAAGATTCAGTTGCTGTGCCATCCACACACTATTGGTATTGTTGATCTGTCCGATCAGGATCTCATCGCCGATGCTGATTATTTCTGCTTTCATTTGATACGTAAGGAAGAACCGCCGAAGTTAGGCATATTTTATCTCCCCCTGCGTCGATTATTAAATTGGCCCGCTAACATTATTTATACAATTCAGGCATCAGTATTGATTACATTTAAAAACCAAACAAAACCAGTATGATGACAAGAGCCTTTATTTTTTCCATTTGTCTTTTCGCGGCATTCTCATGCAATTCGCAACGCGTTAAATCTATTCTCAAAAAAGAAATTGAAAACGCTAAACAACCCGGCGCCACTACAAAACTGAGCAACGAAGAAGTGATCAGGGGTTTAAAAGAGGCCCTTTCCTTTGGCACCAACAACGCCACTGCACTTGCCGGAAAAACCGATGGATTTTACAGGAACCCAAGGCTTTTTATTCCCTGGCCGGAAGAAGCCGCCGCCATGAAAGAAAAACTCATAATGCTGGGTTTTGAGCGCCGGATCAACGAATTTGAAATGAGTCTGAACCGCGCCGCTGAAGAAGCCGCCACCAATGCCGCGCCTGTTTTTCTGGATGCGATCAAAAATATGGGGCTCCAGGATGGTTTTGCCATTTTAAAAGGCAACGATACTGCCGCTACCAATTACCTCCGCAAAACAACCTACGCGCCACTCAAAGAAAAATTTCTTCCCATTGTAAAAGCCGCGATAGAAAAAGTGAAGGTAACCAGCTACTGGAATCCACTGGTGGTATCGTATAACAAAGTGCCCGGCGTAAAAAAACAGAATCCTGACCTGGATGATTACGTGACCAACAAAGCCATCAACGGATTAATGCTCCTGATTGCGGATGAAGAAAAAAAGATCAGGAAAGACCCGGCAGCGCGTGTGACAGAACTTCTGAAAAAAGTATTCGGCACTTGATGACTCAGGCCCATTTTTCGAGTGAGGCACCTTTTTTAAAAAACCGCTGAATCGCCGTAGCAGTAGCGCCGTCGATCTTCAGTTCAGGGGCGTGGTGTGGTTTTTTCCGGGCATCCACAATCATCGGCCCCTCACAACCCCAGTGTTTGTTGCGCACCGTTTCTCCCACACCATACACATCGTTGCTGGGATTGCTGCGTGTGTAGGTGATCCAGAGATAATCGCGGAGCAGCGACGCCTTCTCGCCTTGCACGAGTTCATTGCACACCACTACCTGGGCGATGCCTTTAAAATCCTGTGAACTATTTTGTATTAAAGCCGCCAGTTCTTTTATTTCTTTTGCCGCGGTTGCCTGGTCGGTAAAGTCATTCAACACGAGTCCTATGATGCCGTCGGCAAACAGAATGGCATCCTTCACCATTTTAAAATCCTTTATAACAGCGGGTAGCTCAGCAGACAATTCTCTTATTTTTTCCCCATAAGCGGCCAGTACCAGTTTGCTGCCTTCATTTAATCCATCACCACTGTAATCAAGGGTATCGATGGTGGTGCGCGTGTAAAAATGAAGGTCGCGTTCAAAATCAATCCGCTCAAAAACATAACGCAGAAATTTGCCGATGTCATGACAATCGAGTTGTCCTTCTTCATCGCCACTGATGAATAAATATTTGGCCAGACTCAACTGACCTGTTCCAAGAATTCTGTTGGCCTGTGTGAGCAGTTCCGCCGGTCGTTTGTTTTTAAGATACGGTGTGTACCTTTCGCTGCCTACAGCCAGCAGTAAAGGATGCACACCGGCCGCATCCACAGCGTGAACTTCTTTTACGCCCGGTATTTCGTGCGGAATGGCGCTACCGCTGATCTCATGAATGAGAGCACCGAAAGCGGTGTCTTCCTGCGGGGGACGGCCTACCACTGTAAAGGGCCATACCGCGTTGTCCTTCGCGTACACTTTATGCACCCGCATCAGCGGGAAAGGATGTTTAAGACTGTAATACCCAAGATGATCCCCAAACGGACCTTCCGGTTTGTTCTCACCGGGATAAACTTCGCCGGTGATCACAAAATCTGCGTCAAGAGAAATACAATAACCGTCCTTGTAAGCATACCTGAATCTTCGTCCGCCTAAAGCGCCGGCAAAGGTCAGTTCGCTGATGCCTTCAGGAAGCGGCATCACTGCGGCAAGCGTGTGCGCAGGGGGGCCACCCACAAAAATGCTCACCTTAAGCGGCAGATTTTTTCTATTTGTTTTTGACTGGTGCACCCCAATGCCCCGGTGGATCTGGTAATGCAGGCCTATTTCCTTATCCGTAACATAATCGTTGCCATTCAGCTGAATGCGGTACATGCCGAGGTTGGAAGCCATCACGCCCGGCTTGTCAATGTCTTCAGAATACACCTGCGGAAGGGTTACAAAAGCCCCGCCATCCATGGGCCAGTGTTTGATGAGCGGCAGATCGCTGATGTTGATCTCCCGGAAACCAGCTGAAGCAAAGGACATTTTTCTTGGAAGTGCTTTAAAAGCGGCCAAACCAGTAGAAACATATTTTAAAGGTTGTTTTAACGCGGCCATGGGATTATTCCGAAGCTGCACAAGTTCCTGCATTTTTGAAAAAGTGGTCCTGAACATAAACCGGCTGCGGTCGATGCTACCGAACAAATTGCTCAGTGCCCTGAACCGCGAACCCTTTACCTTTTCAAACAACAAGGCAGGTCCGCCGGCTGCAAACATTTTTAAATGGATGGCAGCCATCTCAAGGTCTGGATCCACTTCTTCTTTTACCCTTACCAGGTGGCCGTGCTTTTCAAGATCGGCAATACATTCTTCTAGACTCCCGTAATTCATATTCTGTTGATCTGTTCTTTCTGTTGTTTGATAACAGAAAGAAGCTGCATAGGTTCAATTTTATTAGATTTGTGAAGGTATAAATTTTTAAGGCGATGTTAGAGTT
>CAZFCR010000004.1:0-24313 GCA_964517305.1 uncultured Akkermansia sp. | reverse complement strand
GCTTTCATCAGATATGTGGGAAGATGATTCAAATTATGGCGCGGGATCTGATTCTTTCTTATAACAAATTTAAGAAATTACAGCTATAAACCAAGGCAAACCTCATGCCGCTCAAACAATTCTGCCGTCGCGCATCAGCAGTTGTCTGTCTGCCATCGCTGCCAGCTCCTTGTTGTGGGTTACAATCACAAAGGTTTGTTTGAATTCGTCGCGCAGACTGAAAAATAATCGGTGAAGTTCTTCCGCATTTTTACTGTCGAGGTTGCCGCTCGGTTCATCGGCAAAGATCACCTTGGGTTGATTGATGAGGGCCCGTGCCACAGCAACACGCTGCTGCTCTCCTCCGCTTAACTCAGAAGGTTTATGATGTGTGCGCGTTTTTAATCCGAACAGATCAAGCAGTTCCGCCGCTTTTTTTTCCGCTTCCTTTTTATCGGTACCACCTATCAGGGCAGGAATACAAATATTTTCAAGCGCCGTAAACTCAGGCAGCAACTGATGAAACTGAAAAACAAATCCGATGTTCTGGTTCCTGAAAGCAGCCAGCCGCCTGTCGTTCATACCAAACACAGCTTCACCGTCAAACAGAACTTCCCCGCTCGTAGGTCTGTCAAGGGTGCCGAGGATGGTTAAGAGCGTGGTTTTTCCTGCGCCTGAAGAGCCTACAATAGAAACCACTTCAGCAGCGCTGATTTCCAGGTCAACACCTTTCAGAATTTCGAACTCGTCGTATTTTTTGTAAATGTTTTTTGCTACGATCATGAATGCAAATATAGATAACAGAGGCATGTGATCACGAGAATACCGAGGAGATCAAGCACAAAACCCACCTTAAACATGTCTTTCATCACAATCTGCCGTGTTCCAAAAACAATGGTGTTGGCAGCGGTGGCCACCGGCAGCATAAAGCCCAGGCTGGCCGCGAAAGTAGCCGGCATCATCAGAAGCAGCGGAGGAAGATCGAGATCTTTCTGCAAAGCCAGCATCACGGGTATGGCCAGCTGGATGCTGGCGATGTTGGATGCAAACTCACTGATCACTGTCACGATCACACAGATCCCCAGAATAACGAGGATGGGTGAAACACCCTTGAGTACGCCGAGACTGGCGGCCAGCCAGTTACTCAGACCTGTCACCTGAAATCCGTAAGCGAGCGCAAAACCCGATCCAAACATCAGGATGATATCGTACCTCAGTTTTTTGGCGTCTTCCCACACCAGCAAAGCTTCTCCCTTATTGGCACGGGAAGGAATGACAAACAAAAGCAAAGCGGCCAGAAGCGCCACAAACGAATCGTCGATAAAACCGGGTTTTGAAAACACATGGTTCCAGCCTCTGAAGTGAAAAGTCCCGAAATCAACGTCGGCGCGGGTGAACCACAAAAGAATACAGGTGACAAACAGAAAAAAGACCCACTTTTCTTCCCATGAAAAAACACCGAGTTGTTTGTACGACAGTTTAAAATAAGACTTCTCTATTTCAAACACTACTTTGTTTTTTACAAAATAATAATTCAAAACAAGATACGTCAACACCAGCAACACACTCGAAATGGGAAAACCAATGAGACTCCACTTTACAAAATTGAGTTCGTGATCGCCCGGAAAAGCATCCTTGTAGGCTTTAAAAAAATACATATTGGGAGGTGTGCCTACGGGTGTGGCCATCCCTCCGATAGTGGCCGAGAAAGCGAGTCCGAGCAACAGAGCGGCGGCAAATTTATCGGCATGTTTTGAAATGTGTTGTTTTGTTTCGTGGATGAGGGCCAGCACGGCGCTGAACAGCATCATGGTGGTAGCGGTATTGCTGATCCAGTTACTGATCAGGTAAGCCGACAGCATGACACCAAACAGAATGGTGGATGGATTTTTACCGAGTACCGAAAGGATCTTCAGCGCGATGCGTTTGTGAAAGCTCCATTTCTCAATCGCAAAGGCAAGCATAAACCCGCCGATGAATAAAAAAATAATGCTGTCGGAATATTGCTGGGCCACTGTTTTGGCATCACTGATCCCGAGAACGGGAAGAATAAAAACCGGCACCATGGCGGTAACGGCCAGACTCACGGCCTCAGTGAACCACCAGATACACATCCACAATGCAACACCGGCCATCTGCGACACTTTTGGATTGTCCGGATCAAGATCCACAAACAGCCACATCAGCAGCGCCGTGAGCGGCCCCAGGCCCAGAAAAAAATACCGTGTTTTATCCCGCATACAGAGGTAGACTTGGTGTTGAAGATAAATTAAAAAAACAGTCCGGCTGTGATAAAATCCTTATTTTTGTTTATTATGGCCAAGCTGATCCTGCAAGCTAAAAAATCATACGAATTTATCTCGGAAAAACTCTGGAAGGTCAGAATTAACAAAGTAGACAGAAAGCAGGGTTTGTTCATTAAAAATGCCCGGATTTTTTCCCTCGCCTGGAAAGGATTTCGCGACGACAAGTGTCTGATCGCGGCAACCGCGCTTACTTTTTACACACTTTTTTCCATCGTTCCCATCCTGGCGCTGATCTTCGCCATTGCCAAAGGTTTTGGTTTTGAAAGAGACCTCGAACAGCAGATACTTCAGAATTATTCCGAATACGAAACCATCCTGAGCAACGCCTTTATATACGCCAACGCCATGTTGTCCACCACAAAGGAAGGCATCATCGCGGGCATTGGTATCGTACTCCTCCTCTGGAGCGTGATGCAATTGCTCATCAACATCGAAGACAGTTTTAACCTCATCTGGAAAGTAAAACGCGGCCGCAGCTGGGTGCGTAAAATAACCGATTACCTCACCATCATGCTGGTAGCGCCCTTGTTTCTTATTCTTTCTGTAGGGATCACCATTGCCGTGCAGACGCAGATCGGCAACATGCACGTACTTGGATTCGTAGGCACCTTTTTTATCAAAATGCTGGCTTACGCTCTTGTGGCCTGCATCTTTACTTTTCTTTTTATTGCTTTACCCAACATCAAAGTCAACTACAAGTCAGCGATCTCGGCGGCCATTATCAGCACCCTCGCCTTTGAATTGCTGGGCTGGGGTTATATCCGGTTCCAGATTGGCGCTAACCGCCTGAATGCGATCTATGGGACCTTCGCGGCGCTGCCTTTGTTTCTGATCTGGGTGCAATATTGCTGGTACATTGTACTGTTCGGCGCCGAACTGGCTTATGCCCACCAGCACGTAGATCATTTTGAAATGGAAGACGACATTCAGAAATTAAGTGTCCGGTACCGCAAAGTGGTGGCCCTGCTCATAGCCAACCTGGTCGCGAAACGTTTTTACGAACGCGAAAAATCACTCAACATCCTTGAGATCTCAGAAAAACTGGATCTGCCTACGCGACTCACACAACTGATCGTGAACGAATTTGTGGAAACCGGCATCTTTGTTGAAGTGCGGACTGAAAATGAAAAAGAAACCGTGTATCAGCCCGGCGTCACCGAAAGCAAGTTCACCGTAAAATTTCTCATCGACGCGCTTGAACGCAAAGGCGTGAATTCACTTCCCATCATCGATACGCAGGAGCTGGCGCATGTTAACGCGCTCATGCAGGAACTCGATAAATCAACGGATACCGACCTTGGTCACCTCTATGTTAAGGATCTTATACAACCATAAACCGGCTGCATGGCTGATGGTCTTTTTTCTGCTTGTTGTTGCCGATTCGCAGGTCCTGGCGCAGCAACGTGATACATTGGTACTGAACAACGATACCACACTGCAGACAAAAGCCGTTAAAAAAGCCATCTATTCCGAAGCGCGGAAAGCAAGTGTGATGAGCGCTCTGCTGCCGGGTCTTGGCCAGGGGTACAACCGCAAGTACTGGAAAATTCCTGTGATTTATGGTGCACTGGGCGGATTTGCCTACGTTTTTGTAACAAACAATACCGAATACCAGTATTACAGAAAAAATCTGATCGCGTTTTACGACGACGATCCCAATACCACCAACAACAGCTTTTACCAGGGCGATCAGTTAAAAACACAGAAGGATTATTATAAAAAACTGCGCGACATCGGCATCATCGGCATGGGCATCGTTTATATTCTTAACATTGTGGATGCCAACGTTGACGCGCACCTCAAGACCTTCGACGTGAGCGATGACCTTGGTCTGATCGTAGACCCTTTTTATCTGCCGGCATCCTATAGAAACAAAACAGGACACGCAGCGGGCATTACCTTAAAACTTAATTTTAAATAACATGAAAATCATTCTGATGGGATATGGAAAGATGGGCAAAGAGATCGAGTCCATCGCCATTGCAAGACAACACGAGATCGTTTTAAAGATTGACAAAGACAATGCTGCAAACATCAACGAAGAAGATCTGAAAAAAGGAGATGTGGTGATTGAATTCAGCACGCCTCATACAGTGTTAAACAACATCCGCAAATGTATTTCCGCCCGAGTGCCAGTAGTAGTGGGGACCACCGGCTGGTACGACAATTTTGAGGAGATCGCTGCACTTTGCCAATCGGGTAAAAGCGCCCTTTTTCATGCCACCAATTTCAGCCTGGGTGTTAACCTGTTTTTTAAACTCAACAAATACCTTGCTTCACTGATGGACAAATACCCGGCTTATGATGTGAGCATGGAAGAGATCCACCATGTGCACAAACTGGATAAACCCAGCGGTACGGCCATCACCCTCGCCGAACAGCTGATTGCAGGAATGGAACGGAAAAACAAATGGAGTATTTCAGAAAAAAGCAAAGACACTGTTTTTATTGAAGACCGCCGCGAAGGGGAAGTGCCGGGCACACACATCATCAAATACCATTCGCCCATCGACGACATTGAGATCATGCACAAAGCCCACAACCGCAAAGGATTTGCCGAGGGCGCCGTGATCGCCGCTGAATTCCTGAAAGGCAAACAGGGCATTTATTCAATGAACGACATCATCTGATCTCATGCACCACTGGATCCGCATATTTGAGAATCAGCAGGATTTTGAAAATTACATCCAGCCCAACACTTTTGTGTTATTTGAACTCCGTGGCGAAAAAATATGTGTGACCCGCACAGACAAAGGTGTCTTCGCGGTGCAGGATAAATGTCCGCACAATGGCGCCAGCCTGAGCAAAGGGTTCTGCAGCAAAAACAACGAGATCGTTTGTCCGCTTCACAGGTATTCTTTTGATCTGGAAAGTGGCAAAGCTACATCAGGTGGCGCTTACGCTTTAAAAACCTATCCGGTTGAAATTAAAAACGACGGCGTTTATGTTGGCATCAAAGCCAAATGGTGGGAGAGCTGAACTTATTTAACGAGGTCCGTTCTTGTAAACACACGCACGGGGTATAAAGCTGCCAGAAAACCGATCAGCATGATGAGCAGGAATATTTTGATAAAATCCTGAAACTGCAGTTCAATGGGATAATAAGGCACAATGAACTCGCTGCCAAATTTCACCAGATGAAATTCAATCTGCAGCCAGCAGACGAACAAACCGAGTAAAAGTCCCGCTACAGCGCCAACACCGGTAATCAGCAATCCTTCGCGCATAAAAATGCTTCTGATCAGACCAATGCCTGCGCCCATGCTGTAAAGCGTTTTAATATCACGTCGTTTCTCAATGATCAGCATGGTGAGCGCCCCGATGATGTTAAATGTGGCAATCACCAGAATAAACGCGAGAATGATAAAAGCGGCGAGTTTTTCTGTTTCAAGTGACCGGAACAGCACATCGTTCAACTGATACCGGTTTTTTACAATAAAATCAGGCCCCAGAAGTTCTATCAGTTTTTCCTGCACCTCGTCCTCCGACCCTGAGACGCCGATCTCTATCGCGCTGATGTTTTCAGGCTGATCGAGCAGCCTGCGCGCGGTTTCAAGGCTCACAAACGCGAATTGCGAATCCAGTTCTTCGTTCAGCGAAAAAATACCGTTGGGTTTACAATACACCTGGTTCAGGTTGTCTTCAGGATTCAGGCTTTGAGACTTTCCCCGCACAGGACTAAATAAACTCAACTCACCCGCCATCACATTTAAACTCAGTTGTAACTGATTGGCCACACCGCGTCCTACAATGATGCCGGCATTTCCCAGATCATACCTTCCATCCACTACGGCTGAATCGATAACTGTGATCCTTGAAAAATTCTGATCCACACCTTTCACCATCACCAATGCCTGCTGATCTGCATTCCTGATGAGCACCTTGTCGCTGAGACTTACTGAAACAAGTTTAACACCTTCCGTGTTACGGATCAAACTGATCAGTGAATCCGGAGCGGAAAAATATTTTCCCTGCGCAGCGCTGATCTTGATATCCGGCTCAAAAGCATTGTACAGATTGGCCACCACGCCCACGAGGCCATTCATGGCGGACAAAATAATGATGAGAGCGGCAGTTGTAACGGCAATGGCCACAATGCTGATCCAGCTGATGATGTTAATAGCGTTGTTGGATTTTTTTGAAATCAGGTACCTTCTTGCTATGTAAAAAGAAACATTCAGATTATTTCTTCTTTAGCAGTTCCTCGATCTTCATCGCGTAATCCAGAGAATCGTCGATAAAAAAGGTAAGCTCAGGAACGATCCTCAATTGTTTGCCGACGATCATGCCCAGTTTGCGGCGGATCACACTGGTCTGATCTTCCACCAGTTTAAAAATGGCTTTTTTATCTTTGGTAGCCATGATGCTGAGATACACCTTGGCAGAACTGAGATCGGGACTTACACGCACAGAGGTAACGGTAATAAAACCTCCGCCAAAAAGCGAACGCGCTTCACTCCTGAAGATCTCCGCGAGTTCTTTCGCCAGTAACTTGTTTACTTTTTGCTGCCTGAGGCTTTCCATGTTACAAATGTACTGAGATTTTTATTAGTATATTCGCTAAATTAAATGAAAAACCTTTTTTCAGTTTTAAAGTATGCCCGGGACTATAAGGGATATACAGCCCTCAACATCGTCTTTAATATTTTTTTCGCAATCTTTAATGCTGCATCTCTCGTACTCATTGTTCCCTTTCTTGAGTTGCTTTTTAAATCTGATCCTTCCAACCTGCTGCGCATTGCCTTACAAGGCCCCCAGGAATTCTCTTTCACACGTGAATACTTCGACAGCATTACCAGCTTTTTACTTGCAGCGCTGATTGTCCAAAAAGGCAAGGCCTACGCGCTGATCCTGATTTGTATTGCGGTATTTGTTCTCACCTTCTTTAAAAACCTCTGCCGTTATTTTGCCATGTTTTTTATCGCGCCCATCCGCAATGGTGTGGTGCGTGACCTGCGCAACCGGATGTATAAAAAATCGCTGGATCTGCCTCTGAGTTATTACAGCGATGAAAGGAAAGGCGATCTCATGAGCAGGATGAGCGCCGATGTGCAGGAAATTGAATGGAGCATCATGCAGACACTGGAGATGATCTTCCGCGAACCACTCACGGTGATCATTCTTTTTACCATGATGCTGCTCATCAGCCTGCAACTAACGTTTTACATCCTTTTACTGTTACCCATCGCGGCACTCGTTATTGCCCTACTGGGTAAAAGTCTCAAAAATGCCTCGCGCAAAACCAAACACACACTTGGCCACATCATCAGCGTCATCGAAGAAACGCTGGGAAGCCTGAAAGTGATCAAGGCATTTGGCGCTGAAAAACACATGAACAGCAAGTTCAACGCGTTGAATCAGACCTTTTACAAACAATCGGTGAATGTATACCGGAAAACGGACCTGGGCTCACCGCTCACTGAAACCATAGTAACTGGAATTCTGATGCTGATACTTTTTATTGGTGGCAGAATGGTTTTTGACAGTGAAATTTCTGGTGCCATGTTCATCACTTATTTTGTCCTCGCTTCGCAATTGATCCCGCCCATCAAACAGATCACCACGTCATACAACAACATCCAGAAAGGCGTTGCCAGTGAAGAAAGGATTGACAAGATCCTCCGTGCCGATAACCTCATTTACGATGCGCCCAACGCCATCAGCCTTCAGAAATTTTCTTCCGCCATTGAGTACCGCAACCTGTCATTCGCTTATCACAAAGGCGATGATGGTTATGTGCTGCGAGACATTAAACTCAAAATTGAAAAGGGTAAAACCGTTGCTTTGGTTGGTCAGAGCGGCAGTGGCAAAACCACCCTGGCAGACATGCTTCCCCGTTTTTACGACGCCGACAAAGGAGAGTTGCTGGTAGATGGCGTTAACATCAAAGACGTTTCAACAGAAAGTCTGCGCCGGCTCATCGGGGTAGTGACCCAGGAAAGTGTTCTGTTTAACGATACCGTGGCCAATAACATTTCTTTTGGCATGACAGGTGTAACACATGAGCAGATTGTAGAAGCCGCGCGCGTGGCCAATGCACACGGTTTTATCAGCGGTCTGCCCGATGGCTACAACACCGTTATCGGCGACCGTGGTGGCAAACTCAGTGGCGGCCAGCGCCAGCGCCTGAGCATTGCGCGTGCGGTGCTTAAAGATCCTGATATTCTGATACTCGATGAAGCCACTTCGGCCCTGGATACCGAAAGCGAAAAACTGGTTCAGGAAGCGCTTGGCAACCTGATGCGCAACCGCACCAGCATTGTGATCGCGCACCGCCTCTCCACTATTGTTACCGCCGATGAGATCGTTGTTCTTCATAAAGGAGAGATCCTTGAACGCGGCACACACCAGGAGCTACTGGCTCTTAACGGCACCTACAAAAAACTCTGCGACATGCAGAGCTTCTCATAAACACTAATTAACCGGGCTTTATCGATAACTCATCGACTTTAAGCCATTCCGCCGCGTAGTTTGACTTAACTTCAAATCTGCATGAGCGGACAATTATTCATAGTGCCAACTCCCATCGGAAATCTTGAGGACATTACCCTCAGGGCCATTAACACTTTAAAATCGGTGGATCTGATCCTGGCGGAAGACACACGGACCTCTTCTTTCCTTCTGAAACACCTTCAGATTGAAAAACCCATGCGGTCCTATCACCAGCACAACGAACATAAAATTGTGGAGGAGATCGTATCTGCCCTTGATTCGGGTAAAAACATTGCATTGATTTCCGACGCGGGCACCCCGGGCATTTCAGATCCCGGATTTTTGCTCATCCGCGAAGCCGTTGCGAAACAGGTTAACGTGGTCTCGCTGCCCGGTGCCACTGCCTTTGTTCCTGCCCTAGTCAACAGCGGTTTGCCCTGCAACGAATTCAGTTTTTACGGTTTCCTTCCCCAGAAAAAAGGCCGGCAAACACGGTTGAAAATGCTGGCACTTGAAGAAAAAACATTTGTGGTGTATGAAAGTCCGTTCCGACTCGTAAAACTGCTTGAAGAATTTAAAGAGTATCTCGGTCCTGAACGAAAAGCAAGTGTATCAAGAGAACTGAGCAAAATGTTTGAAGAAACCAAACGCGGCACTGTTTCAGAACTGGCATCCTATTTTGGAACCAAACCGGTAAAAGGCGAAATAGTGGTGGTGGTGCAGGGAAACAAAAACGCTGAAGAAACAGAGCATGAATAAACCAAAAACATTGGGGGCTCCTCCGGGAACACTCTTCTACACGGGCGAACAGAGCGGCAATATCAAGATCACGCTCATCGAGTTCAATGAACATGATTTTTTTGAGCAGGAATTTTTTAACCTCTCAGAATGTCTGTCGCACGTGAAGGATAACATGATCAAGTGGATCAACATTGAAGGCGTTCACGATACCGATCTCATTGAAAGTATAGGCAAGATCTATAACCTGCACCCGCTCACACTCGAAGACATTGTACACATTGAACAAAGGCCCAAATTTGAAGATTACGACCACTACCTGCTCACGGTAATGAAAATGATCATGTACGACACCGAAGCGCATGAAGAACAACTCTCGCTGGTATTGATGGAAAATACGGTGATCTCTTTCCAGGAACCTCAGGGCGGCGACGCGTTTGACGTGATCAGAACCCGTTTGCGGCAGGCAAAAGGCCGGGTGAGAAAACTGGGGGCCGACTATCTTTTTTATGCGCTGATGGACGCTGTGGTGGACTGGTATTTTCTCACAATTGAAAAGATCGGCGACAAGATTGAAGTGCTGGAGGAAGAGATCATACATCGCCCCACAAGGCAGTCGCTCATCAAATTATACGGTTTAAAAAGGGAAGTGATCTACCTGCGTAAACAGGTCTGGCCTGTGCGTGACCTGATCAGCAACCTGACGCGCTCAGACAATAAATTCATCAGCAGCAATACACAGCTTTTCCTGCGCGATTTGCACGACCACAGCACACGGATCATCGACAGCGTTGAAACGCACCGCGACCTGCTGAGTGGCATGATGGACATTTACCTGAGCAACAACGCCAATAAGATGAACGAGGTGATGAAAGTGCTGACCATTATTTCAACGATGTTTATCCCCGTCACCTTTATCGCCGGTGTGTACGGAATGAATTTTGAATATATGCCCGAGCTGAGATCGCCCTATGGCTACGCTGCAGTTTGGATAATCATGCTGAGCGTCATGGGCGGACTGGCCCTGTATTTCAGAAGAAAAAAATGGATGTAAAGTGGCCTTTGGATTTAGCCAACCTCAACTGCATCCGGATATTTTGACTTCCAGTTTTTTAAGCTTTCTTTTGTTCTTACGGTGATCACAGTTCTGCTGTCTATCCTCAGTTTTACGAGGTAAGTGCTTCCTTTGATTTCTGACCTTTTTGCGATGGCTTTCATATCGAGTACGTGTTTAAATTGACTCTACAAATAAAACCAATTGGCGGGATTACTAACGTTAAAATACGTCAATATTAAAATGCCAATTGTGAAATAAATAAAAAACGCCTCCTGGGAGGCGTTTCTGTTGAATGTGCTATGATAAAATTTATTTTACCTGGTTGATCACAGCCTGAAACGCTTCAGGATGGTTCATGGCCAGATCGGCTAATACCTTGCGGTTTAATTTCAAACCTTTGGCATTTAATTTTCCGATAAATTCAGAATAACTCATACCGTGTTCGCGAACACCGGCGTTGATACGCTGGATCCACAATCCACGCATGGTGCGTTTTTTGTTTTTCCTGTCGCGGTAAGCGTAAGTTAAACCTTTTTCGAGGGTGTTTTTGGCGATAGTCCAAACATTACCTCTTGCACCCCAATAACCTTTGGTTAAATTGAGGATTTTTTTTCTGCGAGCCCTGCTGGCTACATGATTGACTGAACGTGGCATTTTTTTAAATTTTTTTTGATGAAGGGATCAGAGATCTGCTCCACCGTTTTTGGATCTTAGCGCTCATTGAAGAGTCTTTTTTGCTAAAACCCGGGTTAAACATTGTTTAATTAACCGGTTTGCGATAGGACTAAAAGAATTTCGCTTAGATTCCCAGCATGAACTTTACGTTCGGGGTATCGGCTGCGCTTACTAATCCGCTTTTTGCGAGACCGCGTTTGCGATCCTTCTCCTTTTTGGTAAGGATGTGGCGTTTATAAGCATGCTTTCTTTTAATTTTACCACTTCCAGTCAGGCTAAAACGCTTTTTAGCGCTGGAATTAGTTTTCATTTTTGGCATCTGTACAGTTTTTTAAGGATGGCAAAGATAGGCTTTAATTCCTTTTGAACAAAGAAATTGTTAAAAAAATAGCTGTTTTTTCTCCCAAAACCCGCTTATTTTTTACCGGAAGATGAGTTTTTGGCGAAAATCAGCGCTTTATCCCTTCTCGTTGAGTTGTTCCCACAACATGTCTTTCAGCTGAACAATGTTCTTTTGGGTGGCAGAAGAAAAGAAAATAAACGGCACCTTGTTTTTGCCTTTCAGGCGTTTGTTCAGGTCCTTGCGCATTTCTTCTTCGAGTTCTTCATCGAGCAGATCGGCTTTGCTGATGCCGAGGATGCGTTTTTTATCAAGCAATTCGGGATTGTATTTTTTAAGTTCGTTCAAAAGGATCTTGTATTCTTCAACAATATCATTGGCATCACAGCTTACCAGAAACAACAGGCTCGAATTGCGTTCAATGTGGCGGAGAAATCTTAAACCAAGTCCCTTGCCTTCGTGCGCTCCTTCAATGATGCCAGGAATATCGGCCATTACAAAACTTTTGTAATCACGGTACTTTACAATGCCGAGGTTGGGAACCAGCGTCGTGAAAGGGTAATTGGCGATCTCGGGTTTGGCCGCGCTCACCACCGATAACAAGGTAGATTTCCCTGCATTCGGAAATCCCACAAGACCCACATCTGCCAGAACTTTTAATTCCAGGATCTTCCATTCACTTTTTCCGGGCTCGCCCGGCTGAGCAAATTGTGGACTCTGCAGCGTGCTGCTTTTAAAATTGGCATTGCCCAGTCCGCCACGGCCACCGGGTGTGAGAACAACTTCCTGTCCGTCTTCGGTGATCTCAAAATGCAGTTCACCGGTTTCGGCATCGCGGGCCACGGTACCCAAAGGCACTTCAAGTATTTCGTCTTTACCCTGTTTACCGGAACTATTAGCGCTCGAACCGTTTTCTCCGGCTTCAGCAATAACGTGTTTCCTGAACTTTAAATGAATGAGTGTCCAGAGCTGTTTGTTGCCTCGTAAAATCACATGCCCTCCTCTGCCCCCATTACCTCCATCAGGACCACCCATCGCCGTGAATTTATCACGGTGAAAGTGTACCGAACCCGCACCGCCTTTTCCACTCCGGCAACAAATCTTTACGTAATCAACAAAACTTTTATCCATCTCTTGAATTCTCTCTTATGCTCTATGTCGCAACTTATTTAGCGGCGTTTTTTTACAGGCTTTTTAATGGCCTTTTTTACTGGTTTTTTAACTGCCACCTTTTTAGCAGGCGTTTTTTTGGCAGCCTTCCTGATTGTTTTTTTTACCGCTTTCACCGGCTTGCGGCTCACTGCTTTTTTTGCGGATTTTTTAACCGCAGTTTTTTTAGACACTGCTTTTTTTACCGGCTTTTTATTTTTGGCCGGAGCTGTTTTTTTAGCGGTCTTTTTCCTGGCTGAAGATTGAACAGTTTTTTTCGAAGGCAATTTTTTACCTGCTTTTTTCACTGCAGATTTTTTTGCAGCCGTTTTTTTTGCAGGTGTTTTCGCACGTGCGTGTTCACGCGATTCTTCTTCCTCTTCGGCTTCTGCCCGTTTAATGGCGTCAATTTCGAGGAGCAGTTCAGGCGCGATGTCGTCAGCTACTTCAAAATCCTTAATGGTAAGATCCAGATGCTCCAGGTCAGATTCCAGGGAAGTGAGATCCATTTCTGCATTCAGAAAAGTGATGCGTTCCACCAAAGCTCTGAAAATCTCATCAATGCTGCCAATGCCGTTTATTGAGTGGAATTTTCCCTGCTCGCTGTAATATTTTTTTAATGGCAATGTTTTGTTGTTATATTCTTCTATCCTGCGGCGGATCACGTTTTCATCGCGGTCGTCGGGACGCCCGCTGTCTTTTCCGCGTAACAAGAGACGTTTCAGCAATTCATCGTCATTCACTTCAAGCGCCAGCATGCCGCTGATGCCTGTTCCTTTTTTCTGAAGCAGATCATCCAGCGCAACCGCCTGGGCAGTTGTTCTTGGAAATCCGTCGAATATAAATCCTTTGGCTTTGCTGTTGTCGTCCAGTTTCGATTCAATCATACCAATCACCAGTTCATCGTTCACCAGTTCACCACGATCCATGATCGCTTTGGCTTTTTTTCCAAGCTCGGTGCCTCTGGCAATCTCAGATCTCAGGATATCGCCGGTGCTAAAATGCACGAGACCGTATTTATTGATAAGATTTTCAGACTGTGTGCCCTTACCTGCGCCGGGAGGACCGAATAAAACCAGATTCAACATTTTTTCCATTTTTGTTTTTAAGCTAATACATAAATTTCTTTCAGATTTCTTCCCATGCCGGCATAATCCATCCCGTAACCGATCACAAAATCGTTCGGGATCTCAAAGCCAACATAATCGAGGCTCAGTGGCTTTTTGCAGGCGTTGGGTTTGTAAAGCGCCGTGGCCACACGAATGGTCTTTGCCTTTTTTAATCTCAGTTGTTGTATCAATCGTTCAATGGTAGTGCCACTGTCAACAATGTCTTCAACTATCACCACTGTCCTGCCGCTGATCTCCTCGTTTAATCCTATGAGTTCGTTCACCTGCCCGCTGCTGCTTGTACCTTGGTAACTGGCTACTTTAATAAAAGAGATCTCGCATGGAATGGTCACCTCTTTCAACAGGTCGGAGGCAAACATAAACGAACCGTTCAGCACCACCAGAAAAAAAGGAAAGTCATTCTTTAGTTCTTCGTTGATCTTCGCGGCCATATTTTTTACCGCTGAGGCAATCTGCGATTCTTCAATATAAGTTCTGAACTGCTTATCCTTTATAGTTACCAACTTGCTCATAAAGCGTAAACAAATATAAAGGTTTTGCCGGCATTTACAATTGTAAGACAGAAAGGCTTTTTATATCGACCAGCGCTCGCCCTGCAAACACGGGCGCTGTACACGCAATAAAAAATATTTCCCCTTAATGCTGCTGCACTGGTTTTACAACGCCGGCAGTAGTATCTTTGCGGCATGGCAATCACAGGAACAGATACCGGCGCTGCTGCAACCTGCATTCAACAGGGTTTACTCGTGGCCATGCCTACCGAAACCGTGTATGGCCTGGCGGCGGATGCCACGCAGGAAACAGCCGTACTCAAAATATTCGAAGCAAAACAGCGACCCTTTTTTGATCCGCTGATCCTTCATGTTCCATCTGTTGCTGCGGCAGAAAACTTTGCTGTTTTCCACGATCCGCGGTTAAAGCAACTCGCTGAAACTTTCTGGCCTGGTCCATTGACATTGCTTCTTCAGAAAAAAGACAACATCCCTGATCTGGTAACTTCCGGTTTGCCGCAGGTTGCAGTGCGTATTCCCGCTCATACCATGGCCCTTGAGCTGCTTCAGAAATGCGGCTTGCCGCTCGCGGCTCCCAGCGCCAATCCTTTTGGATATGTGAGTCCAACCCAGGCCAGCCACGTTGAAAAACAACTGGGAGGTAAAATCGCTTACATTCTTGATGGCGGTGAAAGCCGCGTGGGACTTGAGTCTACAATCGCCGGCATTGAAGATGGCAGATTATGTGTTTACCGTTTAGGCGGATTGGCCATCGAGACCATTGAAAAAGTAGCGGGGCCGGTAACCCTTCGCCTGAATGTTTCCAGCGACCCAAAAGCACCGGGACAGCTCAAGAACCATTATGCCCCGCGTAAACCGCTGCTGGCAGGTGATATCGACCGGCTGCTGAAAGAAAACCAGGATAAAAAAATAACGCTGATCTGTTTTGGCACCTGTCATATTTCTGACAAAAACATCACTGTCTTAAACCTTTCTGAAAAATCGGATCCTGAACAAGCTGCGCTTCATCTTTTTAAATTCCTGCGCATGGCCGACGAAAATGAAACAGAACTGGTGATCTGCGGTTTTGTTCCCGACACTGGTCTGGGCCGCGCCATCAACGACCGCATCAGAAGAGCAGCCGCGAAAGCTTAATAAATTACCACTTTGTGATACGCACTTTTTCCTCCGGAAATGATCTTCACCAGGTACATGCCGGGATCAAGATGAGACACATTGATTAAAAATTCACGACTGTTGCTGTTTGTGTGCAGCACTGTTTTTCCACCGGTATCCGTAATTTTAATTTCTGCCCCGGAATCGCTAAGCACGCTGATCTCCAGCCTCTCCCCTTCCCGGTGATAATGCATCTCAGCGATCAGTGTTTCGTGTTTTTTTAAACCCAGCGGCGCCAGTGTATTGTACCAGATGGGTGATGTTACGATCCACTGTCCGTCTTTTTGTCTGATCTCGGCGAAATAAAAATATTCTTTGCCCGACACCAGCTCCTGATCCTGAAAAGTGGTGCTGTTGCTGCCAACACGGCTGTGAATGATTTGTGCCCACAGGCCGCCGCTGTTTTTATGACCTCTCCAGATTTTTATGGTATCGGCGTCTTCACCATCGGCATCGTTGTGCGTTACCCGCAGCAGAGGATAAGTAGCGCCGGTCAGAATACTGCCCATCACACTGTCATTGAGCGTAAATCCGATCCGGGCGTTGCTGTCGTCGCTTCCGTAAAAACGCATGGCATGCATGGCTTTATAAAATTCAGCGCGGCTCAGCGCGGGTGCCAGTATCACAAGGCGTCCACCATTGCCCCGGCCGAAATTGGTATAATGATTATCGTGATCGTATCCAATGCCAAGATGATATCCCTGGTAAAGCATCTTTTTATAATAATTAAAAAAATGGCTCTGAGGATAATCCGTATAATTAGCAACAGCGCTCGTAGCAAGTCCGTTGCGAAGTGGCATGCCCACTATCGCGCTATCGAAAGCGGCATTGTAGGGCGCGTTCACCAATGCTGATTCCCAGGAGCCACCCGTGCTGTAATTATCGAACGCGGGATGCGCGAGGTAACAAAAAGCACCTGGTTTGTTTTTTACTTTCCTGAACAATCCGGCGTAATCCGATTTGGCATTAAATACATTATAATTATTGCCCGTCATCCCGCCTACGCCTGTTTCCCACCCAATGAGTTCATCAAATCCGTAAACCAGCACGTGTCCGTTATAGGATGAAGAAACACCATATTCCATACCGTAAAGGGCAACAAAACTACCATCCGCATTCGCGTCGTCGGCCACGTCTAAACCCTGCTGATAGCGCGGTAATTTAAAGCCGGGATTTTTATTGCTGGAATAATGGTTGTGTTCAGAAATACCCAGGAAATCAAAATCATCCGATAATTTGGCATAGGCGTAACTGCCCGAGGGACCAGAGACCCCGGAACTCAGAGAGTCTTTGTTGCCGTCACTGAAACCGGTGTGCGAATGAATGTTTCCGAAATAATAATTGTAAGTCTGTGCACTGATAAAAGTGCATAAGAAGAAAAGAAGAAAAACAATCTGGGTTTTTGTTTTCATCTTTATAAAGATAAAAATAAAACCTGAACATCTAGGCCTTTTTGTAAATAAGCGCCACAGCGTAAGCGTTCACGCCCTCTCCCCGGCCAACATAACCCAGGGCCTCGTTGGTGGTAGCTTTCACCGAAATCTCATTCACAGTTACACCTAGTATCGGCGCAAGAATGGCCTGCATTTTATTGATGTGCGGATTTACTTTTGGCGCTTCAAGACTCAGCGTTGCGTCCACATTACCGATCGCGTAACCTTTCTGGTCAAGAAGCGCCACTACTTCAGCCAGCAGCAGTTTACTGTCGGCCCCTTTGTATTTTGGATTGGTGTTGGGAAAATGAAAACCGATATCACGCAGGTTGGCTGCTCCCAGCAAGGCATCACAAATGGCATGAAGCAGAACATCGGCATCGCTGTGACCCACACAACCTTTATCAAATTCCAGCTTTACGCCGCCAAGCCACAGTTCGCGGCCTTCGCCTAAAGGATGCACATCATACCCAAAACCTACCCGAATATTAAATGGTGTTGACATAGTGTTTTATTTAAGATAACATTCGGTGCTGCCGGCAGAAAGCGACTGACAGTGTTTTTTAGCTGCAGATTTGCTGGCTTTCACCTGGCCCGCTTCGTAGGTGTTGTTCACGTTACGGCATTCGCAGGTACGGTCTTTTTTACAGGCCGTGCTCAGCAGAAGAACTAAACAGGATAAGATAAATGTTTTCATGCTTCTATCGCCTTCACCCCGGGAAGCGTTCCCTGTTCAATGTATTCAAGGAGTGCGCCCCCGCCTGTGCTCACATAACTCACCTCTCCGGCCAGATTGTATTTGTTGATGGCCGCTACACTGTCGCCGCCACCGATAAGGGTATAAGCGCCCGATTTTGTAGCTTCCGCAATGTCGTAAGCCGCTTGTTTGGTGCCTTTTTCGAAATTACTCATCTCGAATACACCCATCGGACCGTTCCACAAAATGGTTTTTGAATTCTTAATGATGTCTCCGAAAAGAGCGATTGATTTTTCGCCAATATCAAGGCCCATCCAGCCCTCAGGAATCTGATCGATCTCAGCGTGCTTCACATTGGCATCGTTTGAAAAATTATTCGCGATCACCGCGTCAACAGGAATACAAAGGTTGACACCCTTTACCTTGGCTTTGCCAATCAGTTCACGCGCGGTTTCAAGGCGGTCATCTTCACAAAGCGACTTGCCTATCTGCCCACCGAGCGCTTTAATAAAGGTAAATGCCATTCCTCCGCCAATCAGGATATTGTCGGCTTTGTTCATCAGCTGTTCAATGATCAGGATCTTGTCGCTCACCTTGGCACCACCAACAATGGCTGTGAAAGGCTTTTGCGAATTATTGAGCACTTTGTTGATGCTGTCCACTTCTCCGGCCATCACATACCCGAAACATTTCGAATCCGCACTGAAAAATTTAGCCATCACCGCGGTAGAAGCGTGTGCACGGTGCGCAGTGCCAAAAGCGTCGTTCACATAAATCTGCCCGTGGCGACTGAGTTGTTCTGCGAATTTTTCATCACCTTTTTCTTCCTGCTTATAAAAACGCAGGTTTTCAAGTAACAGCACTTCGCCCTTTTTTAAGGCCGCCGATTTTTTGAAGGCTTCTTCTCCGATGCAGTCATCTGCAAAATCAACAGGGGCGCCTAACAGTTTGCTCACTTCAGCAACGATGTGTTTTAGTGAATACTTATTTGTCGGACCTTCTTTCGGGCGACCAAGATGACTCATCAGCACAATGCTGCCGCCATCTTTTAAAATCTTTTTTAAGGTAGGCACTGCCGCGCGGATCCTTGTATTGTCCGTCACTTCAAACTGCTCGTTAAGCGGTACATTAAAATCAACGCGGATCACAGCGCGTTTGTCAGAAAAATTGATGGAGTCTACAGTTTTCATATTATTTTTTTCTTGCCGCAGGGCAGCTATCTAAATTAAACTAATTTTTTTAAACTTTTTTCGAATGCACTGATGGTTTTGTCGAGATCCGCATAACTGTGCGCCTCGCTGATGAAGCCTACTTCATAACCACTCGGTCCCAGGTAAACACCTTCTTCCAGCAATGCATGGTAAAGCGTTTTAAAATGCGACATGCTTGCCGGGTCAATCTCTTCCGCATTGCGCACCGCATTTTTTTCAGTGAAAGCGATCCAGAAGATGGATCCCTGACTGAACATCCTGAACAATGGAAACGGATTCAGTTTCATGATCCCATCCACAAGGTATTTTGTTTTTTTCTCCAGTTCGGCATAAAAACCTTCGCGCAGACACTGGCTTAACTGTGCAATTCCCGCGCGCATGGCCACGGGATTGCCGCTGAGCGTGCCCGCCTGGTACACGTCGCCTTCGGGCGACACGCGCGACATAATGGCCCGGGATGCGCCGTAAGCGCCTACAGGAAACCCGCCACCAATGATCTTACCGTAAGTGATAATGTCTGGTTGAATATCGTATAGCCCCGCCGCACCCGTGAAACCAACACGGAATCCGCTGATCACTTCATCAAAGATGAGGAGCGTACCGTTTGCTGTACAAATTTCACGGAGCCAGGTTAAAAATTCTTTACCCTGCAACAACAAACCATTGTTCGCCGGAATCGGTTCAATGATCACGCAGGCAATCTGATTTTTATATTCAGCGAAGGCCGCTTCCACCGCACTTTTATTGTTGAGTGGAACAGAAATAGTTTCATTCACAAAACTTTCAGGAACGCCCGCGCTGCTTGAATTTCCGAAAGTGACAAGACCGCTGCCCGCCTTTACCAGCAAGGCATCTACATGTCCATGGTAACAGCCCTCAAATTTCATGATCTTGTCGCGGCCGGTAAATCCCCTTGCAAGGCGCACCGCGCTCATCACCGCTTCTGTGCCGCTGCTTACGAAACGGATCTTCTCAATAAAAGAATTGTTCGAAAGAATCAGTTCGGCGAGTTCGTTTTCAAGCCGAGTTGGCGCGCCGAATGAAGTACCGTTGTGCATGGTTTCCGTCACCGCGGCAAGCACGGCATCATTGGCATGACCTAAAATCAGCGGACCCCAGCTACAGCAATAATCAATGTATTCATTTCCATCCGCGTCCCAGATGTGTGACCCTTTTCCTTTTTCAATAAACAAAGGATTTCCTCCCACGCTTCTGAAAGCGCGAACCGGCGAATTAACGCCACCCGGAAAATACATCCTGGCTTTCTCAAATAAAGCAGCTGATTGGTTTGTTTTCATACAGGCCGCAAAATTAGCATTTTGCCCTGACTTGTACCGACCCTGAACATGAATTTACCGGTCCATAAATTCTGTTAAATAGTCTTCTGAAATATTTTTAGGGAAATTATGGCTTAATAATTGGTACTTTTAAGGTCATGAAAAAACTACTTTTATCCTTTTTGTTCCTTGCATTCGGCGCAACGTTGGCCTTCGCAGGAGAGGGCGACAAGATCCCCGCGGTTACAGTAAAAAAACTCGATGGCAGCAAAGTCAATTCTTCTACCTTTAGTAATGATGGCAAACCGATCATCATCAGCTTCTGGGCTACCTGGTGTAAACCCTGCAAAAAAGAACTCGATGCCATTCAGGAAAAGTATGAAGACTGGACAAAAGAAACAGGCGTAAAACTCATCGCCATCAGCATTGATGATGTAAGGAGTTCAGGCAAAGTGGTTACCGATGTTAAATCCAAAGGCTGGGAATTTGAAATTTACCTCGACGAGAACCAGGATTTTAAACGGGCCATGAATGTGAACAACGTGCCTTTTACATTTTTAGTGGATGGCGAAGGCAAAATTGTATGGAGTCACAATTCTTACACCGAAGGTGATGAAGATAAACTTTATGAGAATGTAAAAAAGCTGGCAAAGGGCGAAAGCCTTGGTCACTAATAAGGGTTTAATTTTTGTTTATACAACAAAAATTGCCTTATTTTACCCTTATGTTTAGTAAAAGAATTAAAAGTAGCGTCAATGCTACTTTTTTGTTGTTGGCCCTCACACAGGCTTCTTCTGTTCATTCACAAAATAACTCAGGTGATTACGGCTCCGTTCATGGTAATTTTCAGATCGACGCGCAGTATTATAATGCCGATAGTCTGATTGGCGCTCCCGTAGTGCCTGAGAAAATGCTCTCCAATGCCTGGGGCAATATCAATTACAACCGCGGCAAATTCTCTGCAGGCGTGCGTTACGAAGCTTATAACAATGTAATGCAGGGATTTGACACCCGCTACAAGGGCCAGGGAATTACCAACCGTTTTGCGCGCTACCAGGATGATCTGCTTGATGTAACAATCGGCAATATATACGAACAGTTTGGCAGCGGACTTTTGCTGAGGACCTATTATGAACCGGGTCTCCTGTTTGATAACTCTCTCGATGGCATCCGGGTGATTTCAAATCCTTACAAAGGAATTACACTGAAAGCGCTCACGGGCCGTCAGCGTTCGTTCTTCTCACTTGGGCCCGGCATTGTTCGTGGCATTGATGGTGAGATCAACCTCAACGAAACATTCGACACCCTGATGGGCGACATGAAAACAAGGATCATTCTGGGTGGCAGTTTTGTGAGCAAATACCAGGCCGATCAGAATCCTGATTTTAATCTGCCGGAAAATGTGGGTGCTTACGGAGGCCGCATCAACATCATCAGGGATGCTTTTACTTTTTTCGGAGAATACGTTACCAAAGAAAATGACCCCAGTGCCGACAACACCTCCATCGTTGACGGACAAACCTATTACAGTTACAAAAACGGCGAAGCGCTCTTTATTTCCACTTCGTATGCCATGAAAGGTTTTTCAATTTTACTTCAGGCCAAACGCATCGATAACATGGGTTTTCGCAGCGACCGCGACGCCAACCTGCAAAACCTGCTCATCAATTACCTTCCTGCAACCACCCGGCAGCACACTTACCTGATGCCTGCTTTTAATCCTTACGCCACGCAACCCCGGGGCGAAGTAGGCGGCATGGCCGAACTGCAGTACAAATTCCGCAAAGGCACCTTGCTGGGCGGGAAATACGGCACCGAAGTAACGCTTAACTTTTCAAGCGCCAATGCCTTAAAACAGATCAATGTCAACGACAGCGCCACTACCCTGAAACTATACAGAACCAATTACCAGGATGTGGGGCAGATCTATTACCAGGACATGTTCATCGAAATCACCAAAAAATTCAGTCCAAAATGGAAAGGCAATTTTATGTATGCCAATCAGTTTTACAACCGTAACATGGTTCAGTTTGGATCACCCAACGCGGGTTACGACAATATCAAGTCGCACATTGCCGTGGTGGATCTTACCTGGAAATACAAATCAAACAGTTCTCTGCGCGGCGAAGGTCAGTTGTTTTTTACGCCTAACAAAAGTAACCCCAACGCAGGCAGCTGGGCCACAGCCATGCTGGAGTGGTCGCCCAACACTCATTTTTTTCTGGCTGTTCTTGACCAGTATAATTTTTCCAACCCTGACGAAGACAGGATCGTTGGGGTGAAAAAAGATGGTTTTCTCACTGAAACATTAAGAGACGCCGGTATGAACGGCCTGGCAGGAGAACTCAACCTGCATTATTTTCTCATCAGCGCGGGCTACACAACCGGGCCGCACCGTGTTTCCTGAGCCTGGGGAAACAACGCGCCGGTATTTTCTGCGTGGGAGGTGTTTGCCGGAACGTACCAGCCTCTAACGGCGTTGCTATTTCAATTACCAGCAGTTTTTAGTACCTTTATTATAGAAATTTTCTGAACCATGAAAAAGCTGTTTTTATTGCCCTTCTTCCTGCTTGTGTTTGCCTCGTGCGACAAGGTGGACAATCCCATCGAGAACAGGAAACAAGTTGAAGTGAAACAAAGAAAGGTGTTGCTGGAAGATTACACCGGTCATACCTGTGGCAATTGCCCAGCCGCCGCGGAAGTGGCTGAAAAACTGTATGAACAAAATCCCGAAAACCTGGTGGTGGTGGCCGTACACGCCGGATTTTTCTCAAGGGTTAAAAGCGGGTATCCTACTTCCTATACAACCACAGCGGGTGTTGAGTGGGACAAATATTTCATCGGCAACGCAGGCAATCCGAATGGTTTGGTGAACCGCAAAAACATACAGGACAACGGCCTCGTACAAAGCCAGAGTAAATGGCCCACCACAGTGTCGCTCGCTATGAATGAACCTTATATTCTTGACCTGGATATTAACGCAACTTATTCAGCAAGCACAAGGAAACTCAACACTTCAGTAAAAGGTAAATTCTCTGCCGCTTATTCCAATAACATCAGTATTTCAGTTTTATTGCTTGAAGACAGTATTATTGGACCACAGACTGATTACCGCCAGACAGGAGACGACAAGGTGCCCAATTATGTTTTTATGCACATGCTGCGCGATGCCATTAATGGTACCTGGGGCACGAGTTTTAAAACCGGCCCTTCCGGAGCCAAAGACTCAGTGACCGTGTCATTTAATGATTTCGCAGTTAAGCCGGCTTTTAATGATAAACACCTCACGGTGGTTGCTTTTGCATTTGATGAAACAACCAAAGAAGTGCTTGAAGCCGAGAAGGTAAAGATCAAACCTTAATACTGTTCCTTTTCATTTGGGAAGTCGCTGCTTTTCACATCTGCGATGTATTGTTTAAACGCGTTGCCCATACTCTCGTAAAGATTAAGATAACGTCGTAAAAAACGGGGACTGAATTCGTGGGTCATGCCCAGCATGTCGTGTGTTACCAACACCTGGCCGTCAACACCGCTGCCCGCACCAATGCCGATCACAGGAATTGACACTGAAGTCGCCACTCTCGCCGCAAGCGCGGCCGGAATTTTTTCGAGCACCAGCGCAAAACAACCATATTCTTCAAGCAAACGTGCGTCTTCAAGTAAGCGATCCGCTTCGTCTTCTTCTTTTGCCCGGACTGTATACGTACCAAACTTATAAATGCTTTGCGGGGTAAGGCCCAGGTGACCCATTACCGGGATGCCCGCGGTAAGAATCCGTTCAATTGAATCCTTTACCTCCCTCCCGCCTTCAAGTTTCACGGCATGCGCGCCACTTTCTTTCATGATGCGGATGGCAGAATACAAGGCTTCTTTTGAGTTGGCCTGGTAAGATCCAAAAGGCAAATCCACAACTACAAGAGCCCTGTCGGTAGCCCTTACCACACTGCCTGCATGATAGATCATCTGATCAAGTGTAATCGGAAGCGTGGTTTCATGGCCGGCCATCACATTACTGGCACTGTCACCTATCAGTATCACATCAATGCCGGCACTATCAATGATGCGGGCCATGGTGTAATCATAGGCCGTTAACATGGCAATTTTTTCGCCCCGCTTTTTCATTTCCAGTCACACGTGGGTAGTTAACTAGTTTATTTTTTTATGTACAGACATAGTTTTGCTTTATCAAAAGTACTAAAAAAGCCCAACGCGATGTCGGGCT
>CAZFCR010000003.1:267-28223 GCA_964517305.1 uncultured Akkermansia sp. | reverse complement strand
CGGTCCTTTCCCGGGCACTGTGATCGAAGACCTCGAAAACAAAACCCTCATCATCAACGGACATACCGTTCACATGATCGACGCTAAAAATCCGGAAGATATCGACTATACGAAATACGGCATTCACAATGCGCTGGTAATTGATAATACCGGGGTTTTCAGGGATGACAAAGAACTGAGCCGTCACCTCCAGTCGAAAGGCGTTGATAAAGTACTGTTAACTGCCCCTGCAAAAGGCGATGTACCTAACGTGGTTCACGGTGTGAATCATGAGACGGTAGACCTTAAAAAACAGAAAATTTTCTCAGCCGCAAGCTGTACCACCAATGCCATTATGCCTATCCTGTATGTAATGGATAAAGAATTTGGCATTGAAAAAGGGCACATTGAAACGGTGCATTCTTACACCAACGATCAGAATCTTTTGGATAACTACCATAAAAAATATCGTCGTGGCCGTTCAGCCGCACTGAACATGGTAATTACCGAAACAGGAGCTGAAAGCGCGTTGAAAAAAGTACTCCCGCATCTGAGCGGTAAATTCACCGCCAACTCAGTAAGGGTTCCAACTCCAAACGTGAGTCTTGCTATTTTAAATCTTAACATTGGTAAAAGTGTTACAAGGGACGAAGTAAATGAGATCGTTCGCAAATACGCGCTGGAAGGGAAACTGATGGAGCAGATCCAGTTTGCTTTCAGCAATGAACTGGTAAGTACCGATGTGATCGGAAATCCGTGTCCGAGTGTTTTCGACAGCCAGGCTACCATTGTATCGCCTGATAAAAAGAGCATCGTGCTGTATGTATGGTACGATAATGAATATGGTTATACCCGCCAGGTGATCCGCTTCAGCAAGCACATCAGCGAGGTACGCAGACCTGTTTATTACTAAAAATATTCCGTCATCACGGATAAAAATGGAGCGAAGACATTAAACTAACTATCTATTTCTTCTCTTCATTTGCCGGCGAGGCAGATTCGTGGTGGCGGAACCAAACTAAGAGAGGGGAGCAGGGCTTCCCTTTTTTTATGCCTGTTTTCTCAGCCAGGTAAGAACAAAACATTAAGTATATTTGTTTGAAAAGCATGATTATTATGAAAAATATTTTGTCAGGTATGTTGCTGCTCGTTTTTCTCCAGGTAAACGCGCAGCCGCCTTCAGGTGAGGCTAAACCCGGAACAGTTTATGGAAAGATCAACGATGGCAATAATGCCGTCAGTGCCAGTGAACTGCCTTCGATGGTAAAAGGCACAGACACCGTTGAGGTAAAGTTAAAAGCCACCGTGAATGACGTTTGCAGTAAAAAAGGCTGTTGGTTAACATTTCAGGTGAATGACAGCACGGAAGCATTTGTAAAAATGGAGAACTACGGTTTTTTTGTACCACTTGACCTGCAAGGTAAAAATGTGGTACTCGAGGGCTGGTCATTTATCAAATCCACCAGCGTTGCAGAGTTAAAACATTATGCCGAAGATGCCGGCAAATCAAAAAAAGAAGTGGAAGCAATCACTTCACCAAAGAAAGAGTACCGAGTTATTGCAAAAGGAATACTGGTAGTTAATTAAACCTTAAAATTTGCTTAGACCGGTCCTGCAGCGTGGTAAATGACTGCAGGGCCGGGAAAAAATGCTAAGTTTGTAAACTTGTAAATGCCACTCGAAGACCACATAAAAAGTGCCGTGCGCGATGTGCCTGATTTTCCAAAACCGGGTATTGTGTTCAAGGACATTACACCTGTTTTTTACGATCAGAAATTATGTTCTGAGATCGTGGAGGGATTTATTGAACGGCTGGGAGAAAAACCGGATGCGGTTGTCGGCATAGAAAGCCGTGGTTTTTTATTCGGCTTCCTGGTTGCCAATCGCCTCGACGTGCCGTTTGTTCTGGTGCGTAAGGCCGGAAAACTTCCCAGCAAAACGGTAAGCACTGAATATGACCTCGAATACGGCACTTCTAAAATTGAAATGCATGCCGACGCATTAAAAAAAGGATGGAAAGTTTTGATTCACGACGATCTTCTGGCCACCGGTGGTACCGCGGAAGCCACAGCGCGACTCGTAGAACAGACCGGCGCAGAAGTAACGGGATTTAACTTCGTGATCGGGCTCGATTTTCTTGAAGGAAAAAATAAATTAATCAATCATACAAAAAACATCACATGTCTAGTACATTATTAGAGAACCAAACCGGAATCAGTTTCCAGATGAACGAGAACCAGCAAATGATAGCGGATATGATTCGCAAGTTTGGCAAGGAACATATTTTACCTAAAATGATGGAGTGGGATGAGTCCCAGGAATTTCCGGTGGAAGTATTTAAAAAACTCGGAGAACTGGGTTTGATGGGCGTTTTAATTCCAACCGAGTACGGCGGATCGGGTTTCAGTTATACCGAATACGTAACAGCCATTACAGAACTCGCGAGCATTTGCGGATCGATTGGTCTTTCAATGGCGGCGCACAATAGTCTATGCAGCGGACACATTCTGCAGTTCGGAAACGAAGAGCAAAAGAAAAAATATTTACCTAAGCTTGCTACTGCAGAGTGGATCGGTGCCTGGGGCCTTACAGAAGCCAACACCGGCAGCGACGCCATGCGCATGCAATGCACAGCAGTAAAGGATGGCGATCATTATGTGCTTAACGGTACAAAAAACTGGATCACACACGGTATCACAGGCAACGTAGCAGTTGTACTTGCCAGAACAGGTGAGTTGCTCGACAGCCATGGCATCACGGCGTTTATTGTAGAAAGAGGAACTCCGGGTTTTAAAGGCGGAAAAAAGGAAAATAAGCTTGGCATGCGCGCCAGCGAAACAGCAGAATTGATTTTTGAAAATTGCCGCGTGCACGAATCGCAGGTGATCGGAAAAGTGGGTGATGGATTTGTTCAGGCCATGAAAGTACTGGATGGCGGACGGATCAGCATTGCTGCCCTGAGTCTTGGTATTGCCAAAGGCGCGTTAAACGCGAGTATCAAATATGCAAAAGAACGTCAGCAATTCGGTCAGCCGATCGCTAACTTCCAGGGCATCGCATTTAAAATTGCAGATATGGCCACTGAATACGAAGCGGCGGAATTACTCACTTTTCAGGCAGCGGATCTGAAAAACCGCGGCATGAAAGTGACGAAAGAAAGCGCTTTCGCGAAATATTACGCCAGCGAAGTGTGTGTAAGGGTAAGCACCGAGGCAGTTCAGATTTTCGGTGGCTACGGTTATACGAAAGACTTCCCGGTTGAGAAATTTTACCGCGACAGTAAACTCTGCACCATCGGAGAAGGTACCAGCGAGATCCAGAAACTGGTGATTGCACGTGAACTTCTGAAATAATAAATTAAAGTTTCTTAAAACAAAAAACCGTCTTCCGCGTGAGGGCGGTTTTTTATTTACTTTTAAACCATGAAACGGTACTCAAAGGAAGCCATCACACATTTTACACGGCATGTGCTGCGCGATACCGCCTCGTTTAACTGGCTGATGAACAATGGTTACAACGAGCTGCTCGCCACGCTTGATGCCATTCGCGATGACAGCAAAGCCTTTAAATACCTGATGACGAACAAACACGTGATCCTCGCGGCGTTTGTGAATTCGATCTGGGATGATGAAAAAGCTTTTGAATTTCTGATGAAAGCCAAAGCTTACGAATGGGCTGCCTGTGCCAACATCATCAACGGCGATGAGAAGGCTGAAGAATTCCTGAAAAAAGTAAAGAAAGAACATTTTGTATTACTGGCACATGCCATCCAGAGCCGGATCCACGAGGATGGTGACCGGAATGTTGGTCCTATCGGTGCTTTGCGCAATATGCTGGATTTTAAAAAAGCTTTTAAAAAAGATGCGGATAGTTGACAGTATTCCCCACGAAAGTATGACCATCAGTATTTTTCAGATGAACGACAAGTATTCTGTTCGTTTTGAAGCTGGGCCGATGGAACAGGTTTTTAAATTTCACCTTGAAGAGGTGAAAAATCTTGAGAACCTTAAAACGTTGATCAATACCACGTTCATAGAACAAACACGCCAGAGGTTCAATGACATGTTTAAACAATTACAGGCCACTCATTTATGATCATCTACCACAAAAGTAACTGCAGTACCAGCCTGGAAGCGTTGCGTTTATTAAAACAGGCCGGCGTACAACCACTGATAAAGGAATACATTGTTGATCCGCCAACACAGAAGGAACTGCGTGAACTCCTGAAAATGCTGGGCTGCAAGGCCATTGACATTGTCCGCAAAAAGGAACCGCTTTATAAAGAGCAGTACGCAGATAAAAAAATGAGCAATGCCGAATGGATCAGGGTACTTTCAAAAAATCCTGTTCTTATTGAACGGCCTATTGTCATTGAAGGCAATAAAGCACTGATCGGACGTCCGCCTGAAACTGTGCTGAACCTCGTTTCCGCAAAAAAATAAATCAGATCGGTTTATTCTAGCGCTTTACGCTGCTGATACTTAGTTCATCCAGTTGTTCCTGGCTGATCTCCGATGGCGCATCAATCATCATGTCCCTTCCCGAATTATTTTTAGGGAAGGCGATAAAATCACGGATGGAATCGGCGCCGCCAAACAATGAGCACAGACGGTCGAAGCCAAAAGCGATGCCGCCATGCGGAGGGGCTCCGAATTCAAACGCATTCATCAGGAATCCGAATTGCTTGCGCGCTTCTTCCGGTGTAAATCCAAGAATGTCGAACATTCTGGCCTGAAGTTCCTTGTTGTGGATCCGGATGCTGCCACCGCCCACTTCAACCCCATTGATGATGATGTCGTAAGCATTGGCGCGCACCGCACCGGGATCGCTGTTCAGTTTTTCGATGTCTTCAGGTTTTGGCGAAGTGAAAGGATGGTGTTTGGCATGCCATCTGCCGGCCAGTGAGGCGAGCAGATTTGGATCGCCTTCGTTCCATTCCAGTAAAGGAAAATCAACTACCCATAGGCACGAAAATTTATTTTTGTCGCGGAGACCAAGACGGTTGCCCATTTCGAGACGTAGTTCACTCATGGCCTTGCGTGTTTTTTCCTCTTTACCCGCAAGTACAAGGATCAGGTCACCGGCTTTGGCGCCGCTGTGATTGGCCCATTGCTGAAGATCTTCAGGCGAATAAAATTTATCCACACTTGATTTGATTGTCCCATCTGCATTTACACGCGCGTAAACCAGGCCTGTGGCGCCAATCTGCGGACGTTTCACCCATTCGGTAAGTTCATCGAGTTGTTTGCGGGTGTATTCCGAAGCACCGGTTGCAACAATGGCCACTACCAACTCGGCTTCATCAAACACTTTAAAATTTTTGCCTTTTACAACTGCTCCCATCTCAACGAGTTTCATCTCAAAACGGGTGTCAGGTTTGTCGTTGCCATAGTATTTCATCGCATCAGCGTAGGTCATGCGGGGTAACTGAGGAATATCGATGCCTTTCACAGTTTTAAAAAGATGCCGCGTCAATCCTTCGAAAGTATTGAGAATGTCTTCCTGGTTCACAAAACTCATTTCACAGTCGATCTGTGTGAACTCTGGTTGCCTGTCTGCGCGCAGGTCTTCATCCCTGAAACATTTTACAATCTGGTAATACCTGTCGAAACCACTCACCATCAGTAACTGCTTAAAGGTTTGTGGACTCTGTGGCAGCGCATAAAACTGACTCTGGTTCATGCGGCTGGGCACAACAAAATCTCGGGCGCCCTCAGGCGTGGATTTGATGAGCACCGGTGTCTCTACTTCAAGAAAAGATTGTTTATCGAGGTAATTTCTTGTCTCAATGGCAAGACGGTGACGCAGTTCCAGGTTTTTGCGAACCGCGTTCCTTCTCAGATCGAGGTACCTGTATTTCATGCGCAGCTCGTCGCCACCATCTGTTTCGTCTTCAATTGTAAAAGGAGGTGTTAAAGACTGGTTCAGAACTTCGATCGATTGCAGCTTGATCTCTATATCTCCGGTAGGTAAGTTTTTATTTTTGCTTTCGCGTTCAATCACCGTGCCGGTGGCGCGCAATACCATCTCCCGGTTAAAACCTTCCTGTCCTAAAATTTTGCTGTTCTCATCATCTCCCGAAAAAACCAGTTGTGTAATGCCATAACGGTCGCGCAGATCAATAAAGGTGGCACCGCCAAGCTTTCTTGTTTTCTGGATCCAGCCACACAGGGTGACGGTTTTGCCAACATGTTCGAGGCGCAGTTCGCCGCAAGTATTGGTACGGAATGTTGTGTTAAGCATACAAATGGTTTAGGCCGCAAAATTAGTGGTTTTTTGGGCAGGATAAGAGAAAAACAAAGGGTTTTCGCGCAAGAACAATGTTTAAACGGGCAGACCCGGAGCCAGCTTCAGTATTTCGGTGCGCTGACGTTCAATAAAGGCAGCAAGGGCCGGGTCATCGTTTAAATGAAGCGGGCGGTGTTCGCGGGCCTGGAAGAGTTTTTTTAGAAGCTCAATCACTTCACGGCTTGTGGCCGAAAAAACGCTTTGTACCAACTTGTCCCATATATAGGAGATGGCCATTTCATTGGGATGGGCCAGGTCTTCTTTGTAAAACCGGTAGTCACGCAGATCATCGTTCAACAACTCGTAAGCAGGAAAATAAAAACAGTTTTTGTTCGCGGAGGTGATTTCATGAACCGACCACAAGAGGGAGGCCTTGCTCAGGTTGTTTTCAACGATGCCATCTTTAAGATATTTTACCGGAGAAACCGTAAACACGATTTTCAGATGAGGGTTTACAGCTAACAGTTCTTCAATAAGCGGGTTGTAAACAGTTACAATTTCCGGAGGCGTCAATAAAATTTTTTTAAAGCCGGAAGCAGGCTGCTTATGGCAGTTGGCCACCACCTGATGTGACTGAAGGCGCTGGTACGCGTGAGCGCTTCCAAATGAAATGAAAAGGCAGGATGCTGAACGTATAAAGTCAAAAGCTGACTGCCTGTTTTTTTCGATGAGTAATTTCAGGTCCTCGCGATTGCCGGCGTAAACTGAAGAATGGTGATGAAGACTGAAAAAGTGATCATGACGGGTCACAATTTCATTTTCAGCCAGCGGCTGAGGTCTTAATGTCTCTGTGAGTGAGCGGGCAATGCTGATGGGATTAAACAGAATGCCGTCTGGATTATTAAGGCAGTTAAAATGGTATTTTTGTAAACGGAGGCCTATGTTCTCGCTGAAACAGGAACCCGTCAGCATAATTTTGTCTTTATGACTGAGCCCGAGCGGCAGTACTGGCGGGGTGTGGTCAAGATAAAATTTCATCTTTCAGAAAGTTCTTTGAACCGGAGGTCTAAAAAGGCTTTCGCGCTGTCGTAGTTATTTTCCACCTGTCCGTCGAGGATAGCATCTTTAAGCGCGGTTTTTAAAACACCTATTTCTCTTCCCGGCTGCAGGTTGTATAATTTCATGATCTCGTCGCCGCTGATGGGCGGCTGCCAGTTCCGGATCCTGTCTTTTTCTTCAAGTTCAACCAGTTTTTTCCGGACCAGCTCAAAATTCTGAAGGTACCTTTTTACTTTGTTCGGATTTTTTGTGGTGATGTCACACTCGCATAAACACATCAGGTCGTCGATGTCGTCACCGGCTTCAAATAAAAGACGGCGCACCGCGCTGTCGGTGATCTCCGTTTTTGCAAGTACAATGGGTCTCAGGTGCAGTTCAACGAGTTTCTGAACATACTTCATTTTTTCGTTGAGGGGCAGTTTCAGTGCCGTGAAGATCTTTGGCACCATGCGTGCGCCTTTGTCTTCGTGACCATGAAATGTAAAACCGTGACCCGGCTCAAAACGTTTGGTTGCAGGTTTGGCGATGTCATGAAGAATAGCGGCCCAGCGAAGCCAGAGGTTATCGCTTTTGCCGGCAACATTATCGAGCACTTCCAGTGTGTGGTAAAAATTATCCTTGTGTGAAAGACCGTTGACGGTCTCCACGCCCTGCAGTTTGACCATTTCCGGAAAAATAAGATGAAGCAGCCCGGTATTAAAAAGTAATTTAAAACCTACTGAAGGTTTTGGTGAAAGCACAATTTTATTCAGTTCATCGGCAATGCGTTCTTTCGACACAATGGCAATGCGTTCTTTATTTTCTGAAATGGCATTGAGTGAATTCTGTTCAATTGAAAAATTTAACTGCGCGGCGAAACGAATGGCGCGCATCATTCTCAGAGGATCGTCGCTGTAAGTGATGCCTGGTTCGAGAGGGGTCCTCAAAATGCCATTTTCAAGGTCTGTCATGCCTTCGAAAGGGTCAAGCAACTTGCCGAAATTGTTTTTTGACAGGCCGATGGCGAGGGCATTGATCGTAAAATCGCGGCGGTTCTGATCATCGCTCAGGCTGCCATCTTCCACGACTGGTTTGCGCGAATCGCGGTTGTAACTTTCTTTGCGCGCGCCCACGAATTCTATTTCCAGATCCTGAAATTTGACCTGAGCGGTTCCGAAATTCTTAAACGTACTCAGGTGGGAGCCCGGCAATTTTTCGTGCAGGCGCGTGGCCAGATCTATTCCCCTGCCTATGGTAACAATGTCAATGTCTTTGCTGTTGCGTTTCAGGAAAATATCGCGCACATATCCGCCAATTGCATAAGCATCCACTTCAAGTTCATCGGCGCATTCGCGAATAAGCTGGAATATATGTTGATCAAGGAAAGCGTACATGCATTAAATAATATAAAAGAATCTCAGCGGTTTGCCGATCTTCTTGCTTTTTCTTTGATGATCAGACTGAGCTCGCGGCCTGTCTGACCCTTTACACTTGTATTCTCCTGCGCGCGCCTGATGAGGTAAGGTAATACTTCTTTCACCGGACCATAAGGCACATATTTGGCCACGTTATAGCCGGCAGTAGAAAGGTTGTAGCTGATGTGATCGCTCATGCCAAGCAGCTGTGAAAAATAAAAACGTGTATCTGATGGAACTATGTTTTTGTCGGCCATTAACCGAACAAGGTGCAGACTGCTGTTTTCGTTGTGGGTGCCGGCGCAGATGGCGATCAGATCCATGTTTTTTATACAAAGTTCAAGCGCCTTGTCGTAGTCTTTGTCGGTTTTTTCTTTGCTTTGCTGAATGGGAGAAGGGTAGGCCATGTCCTGGGCGCGTTTCCTTTCTTTTTCCATGTATGCGCCGCGAACGAGTTTAGCTCCCAGATGATAACCTTTGGTTCTTGCTTCAGCTATACTTTTTTCAAGATAAGCGAGGCGGTCGTGACGGTAGAGTTGATAAGTGTTATAAACGATCACGGCATTTTTATTACAGAGCGCCATGTTGGTATTCGCAAGATCGTCGATGGCCGGTTGAATCCAACTCTCTTCCGCATCAATGAATATCGGCTGTTTGTTTTCGGCCGCGGTGCCGCATATTTTTCCGACACGGTTTTTTACGCGGTCCCACTCAGCCTGTTCTTCAGCGCTTAATACTTTAGAGGCACTCACTTTTTCGAGCAATGCAAATCTCGCAAGCCCCGTTACCTTAAATACACAGAAGGGAATGTTTTTATCGTTCCTTGCTTTGTTGATGGTGTCGAGGGTTTCTTCGAGGCAGTGGTCAAAATCTTTTTCGCTTTCTTTGCCTTCCACACTGTAGTCGAGAATGGTGCCGATGTTGTATTTACCGAGCTGCTCAATGGCATGTCCGCAATCGTTGATGTTTTCACCTCCGACAAATTGTTTGAAGATTGTGTTTTTGATCAAACCCTTAAAACCTATTTTAAGTGCGAGTGGTCCCAGGGTGGCGCCTAGATTGACAAGGGTGGGATTGCTGATCAGCTTAAAGAGCCAGTAAGACCGGTTGAGTTCTCCGTTTGATTTGGCCCTGAAAGCGTTTTCAGTATTGTCGAAAGATACCATGAATGTGATTTGTGTGTAGTTTTAATAACCAAAAATTTCCTGCAGACTCAGAAACTTAACGTTTCCGTATTGCTCCAGCGTTTTCATGTCAAGAGCTTCTTTTTTGCCCAGAACCAGTGTGGTTACAGGTTTACCCTTGATGTTGTTTTCATGAAACTGTTTGATGTCGGCAAACTGATAGTTGTTTACCTTTTCAAAAATCTGTTTCCTGATGTCTGTTTTGATCCCCAGGTCCTGGGCTTCGAGATATTTAAAAAGTATGTCGGCCTTGGTGATGCGTTGTGTGCGCATTTCCTGCATGATCATTTCTTTGGCTGAATTAAAACTGCCTTCTGCTTTCGGCATTTCAGTAAGCAGGTCATTCAGCCCCTTCATAGCTTCAGATAATTTGTCGGCCTGGGAACCGATGTATGAAAAATTAAAATAATTTTTAGACAGTTTATTCGGCTGGTTATAGCGTGAATAAGTTGAATAAGCCAGAGCTTTTGATTCGCGCAGGTCCTGGAAGAGGATGCTGCTCATGCCGCCGCCAAAATAATTATTGTACAGCGTAATTACCGGCACTGATTCAGGAGTGTAGGGCTTGCCATTTGACAGCATGATGATCTCCGCCTGCTTCATATCGTAATCCACTACATACACGGTTTTGTCGAGTTGCTTTTCAGGAAACTGTTTAGCAGGAGGCAGCGGATTCAGTTTTTCAGGCACGTTGTGAAAAGAATTCAGCGAAGCATTTACTTCCTCAGATTTTTTCGGTCCGTAATAAAGGATCTTGTGTTCGAATGATGTAAGTCCTTTTATTGTTTGTCTGATCTGTTCTGTGGTAAGGGCGGCGAGTTCCGCGTCGCTGAAAACATACGAATAGGGATTTTCAGCTCCGTAACGCGCGTAGTTGGTCATCGCCGCGTTAAGAATAATGCGTTTCTGAAGTTTATTGTCGTTCCTTTCCTTGATGATATCGGCCACCAGATTTTTAAGCACCGGTTCTTCCACGACAGGATTGGATAATACTTTCTCAAAAAGCTGAAGTGCTTTTTCGTAATTGTCACTTAATCCAACAAGGCTCACCCAGATGTTTTCGCGATCGCAGAAAACATTGAACGAACAGCCCAGTTTGTAGAGTTCCTCTTTGATTTTTGCCGCTGAGAGATCGCCGGTAGAGAGGTAAGGAATGTATTTAACCGCTACAGGATAGATCTTCCCGTTGTTGCTTCCCATATCAAATTTATAATACAACTCAAACAGTTTGTTCTCTACATTCTGATTATAAAAAACAGGGATACCTGATTTGATCGTGCTTTTAACGATGTCTTTTTCGAAATCAAGAAACTTCGGCGCAATACCGGCGGGCGCTGATTCAAGTATAGACTTTACAAAAGGTGAGGTGTTGTCACGGTCCACTTCAACCGGTGTGATGGCAGGTTTTTCAACCTTTCTCACTGTAGCATCTTCACCTGTTTTTTTATAGGCAACGGCATAGTTTTCAAATGTAAAATTGGCTTTGGTAAAATCGATCAGTTCCTGTCTGCTGATCTTTGAGATCCTGTCGAGCTGGTTAACGGCATGCTGCCATTTGATGTCATTTACAAAAGCATTCATCATGGCATCGGCCCTTGAACTGTTGTTTTCAAGTTCCTTGGTTTTTTTGAGCCTGAGATCTGTTACTACCGCGCTCATCAGCCAGTCAGGGAATTCACCTTTTTTGATCAGTTCGATCTGTGACAGGATCAGTTTTTCAACTTCTTCGAGGCTTTGCCCTTCTTTTGGTTCGCCACCGAAAGCAAAAAAGCTGTAATCTTTTAAGGGATAAAAAAAGTTGTTGCTGTTTAATACTTTTTGTGCCTGGTTAAGATTGATGTCCATTAAACCTGCTGTTCCGTTGTAAAGGATGCCAGAGAGCAATGTGCAGATATCGGCGTCTTTTGTGCCTTCTCCGGCAAAACGCCAGGCCATGTTAACGCTGGCGGGATTTGGCCCTACGATCTCGCGCACCACTTTTTCAGTGATCGGTGCTTCAGGTTTATATTTATAAACCTCAACCGGTTTGCGCTGGAAATTTCCAAAATGTTTTTCTATTTCCGCTACCACTTTATCCGGATCAAAATCACCGCTCATGATGATGGCCATGTTATTGGGTACGTAATAACGCTGGTAGTATTTGTTGATCTCTACCATCGATGGGTTTTTAAGGTGTTCGATGGTGCCAATGGTGGTTTGAGTTCCGTAGGTGTGATTTTTGAAGAGCCCCGCAAACAGGGATTCCCAGATCTTGTTATCATCGCTGTCGAGCCCGCGGTTTTTTTCTTCGTAAACCGCTTCGAGTTCTGTGTGAAAAAGACGCAGCACAGGTTTTCTGAAACGCTCGGCTTCTATTTTTAACCAGTTGCTGATCTGGTTGCTTGGAATGTCGTTTACGTAAACTGTCTGATCGAACGACGTAAAGGCGTTGGTTCCATCGGCACCGATAGCCGCCAGCATTTTATCATATTCATTGGCAATGGCGTATTTAGCCGCTACGCCGCTGATGCTGTCAATCTGTTTGTAAATGCGTTTTCTTTTTTCAAGATTGGTGCTGCCTCGGTATTGTTCATACAGGTCTTCAATCTTTTTGATCTCCGGCCCTTCTTTGGCAAAATCTTTGGTGCCATACACATCGGTGCCTTTAAATACCATGTGCTCCAGATAATGCGCCAGACCTGTTGCATCGGCAGGATCGTTTTTACTGCCTGCTTTTACAGCAATATAGGTCTGGATGCGTGGGGCGTTTTTGTACACCGAGAGATACACCTTCATCCCGTTTTTCAGGGTGTAAATACGTGCATTGAGTGGATCATTGAGCGCGTATTCGTATTTGGACTTTATATTCGGATTAACAGCGGCTGCAGGTTTGGCTGCGGTTTTGTTTTTTGTCTGTGTCTGTGCATCAAAATTTGAACATGCAAGAACGAGCCCGAGGGCAACGAGTTGGTGCTTTATCATCATAATAAACTGAGGGATAAAATTAGTAATCTATTTCTAAATCGAAGCGTTTTTTCAGCTCCATCAGGGCGGGATTTTTTTCAGTCATGGCCTTAAAAATATCCACTGGTTTATAAGCCTTTGCCTGAACTTCAGTGGCGGAGATGTTGATCTCCAGACCTATTGAGTTGTTGCGAACGGTTTTACGGATGTTATCAATAAACTCCTGGCGCGTGAGCATCAGCTGCTCTTTCTGCGTTTCGTTGTGAATGGTCAGCACGATGGTGTTGTCGTTAAAACCAATTTCAGAGATCTTCAGAGTGGTTGCAATCTGACGCGATCCGGCTTTTTGTTTTTCTTCCGCATAAGCGTGGATGGCAGTTTTTATATCGTCAATCGTAATACTTGTGTTCAATGGTTCTTCGGGCTCGCTCACCACGGCAACGCCCGCGCTGCGTACCTGGGACTGCGCGGCCCTGGCTTCGTTAAGACTAAAAGAAGATTTTAACTTGAGTTGTTCGAAAGGAACACTTGGTTTGGATGCGAATTTCACTTCCGGTTCGCTGAGCGCCGTCACCTTTGAGACGGCAGGACCGGCCGGGGCTGATGGAGCGGCTGTAGCTGCCGGAATGGGTTGCGCGGGACGGCTTTCGAAAGGATTATCTCCTAATTCATCGTTTTTTTTTTCCGCATCAGCTGATGCGGTTAAAAAAGTGAGCTGCATGAGGGCCATCTCCACCAGGAGACGCTGGTTTTTGGCGCTTTTATAATTGACATCGGTTTTGCTGATCAGGCTCAGACCCTTTAATAAAAACGGCAAACTGCATTGCTGCGCCTGCTCACCATAACGTTGTTTCAGGTTTTCGCTGATTTCAAGTAAGGTGATGGTCTGGGGATCCTTGCTTACCAGAAGGTTGCGCAGGTGTTCACCAAGACCGATGAGGAAATTATGCGCGTCGAATCCTTTGCGAAGAATGTCGTCGAAAATGAGCATCACGTCAGGCAACTTCTGCTCCAGGAAACAGGAAGTCAATCTGAAATAATAGTCGTAATCCAGTACGTTGAGATTGTCCACCACCTGGCGGTAGGTGAGGTGATTGCCGGTAAAAGCCACCATCTGATCAAAAATGGAACAGGCATCGCGCAAACCGCCATCCGCTTTCTGGGCAATGATGTGAAGGGCTTCAGGTTCTGAAGTCACACCTTCGTTTTTAGCCATGTAAGCAAGGTGGTTGCTGATGTCTTCGGTTTTGATCCGGTTAAAATTAAAAACCTGGCAACGCGAAAGGATCGTAGGAATGATCTTGTGTTTTTCAGTAGTCGCTAAAATGAACTTGGCATGTTTGGGCGGCTCTTCAAGTGTTTTCAGGAAAGCATTAAAAGCAGCGGTACTGAGCATGTGCACCTCATCTATCACATATACCTTGTATTCGCCGAGCTGCGGCGCAAAACGCACCTGGTCTACAAGGTTCCGGATGTCATCCACCGAGTTATTCGAGGCTGCGTCAAGTTCATAAACATTCAGAGAGGCGCCACTGTTGAACGAAAGGCAGGATTCGCATTGATCACAGGCTTCGCCATCGGCAGATACATTGGTGCAGTTGATTGTTTTGGCGAAAATACGCGCGCAGGTGGTTTTACCAACCCCTCGCGGTCCACAAAACAGGTAGGCCTGGGCCAATTGTTTAGTAATGATCGCGTTTTTTAAGGTATTGGTGATGTGAGACTGGCCCACCACCGTATTAAAGTGTTGTGGCCTGTACTTCCGCGCTGATACTATAAAATTGTCCATTTACACATTAAAAATACGCTTAATCGCGCGCAGGCAAAAAAATAGTTGTGCCTAAAAAAGGTTAAATTATTAACGGCTTGTTTATAAATTTATGGGTGAAAGCTAATTTAGACCGTTGAATTTCAGAAAAATAATCCTATCCCTTTTTTTACTTCCCGTTCTCGCTACACAGGCCCAGCGCTTTGTGAAAGGGGTGATCGTGGAGGGCGACAGCATTACACCCATGCCTTTTGTTTACATCATCAACAAAAGCAACGGCAATGGCACCATGAGCGATAACGATGGTCGTTTCTCTCTCAACACCCGCGAAGACGATACTTTGATCTGCAGTTATGTGGGTTACATTAAACTGTATGTGCCGGTAAAAAACCTGAAAACAAACAAGGCGGGTGAAGTAAAGCTGGTGATGACCAGCATGCCCGTGATGCTCAATCCTATTACCATCTCAACGTTTAAGATAAAACCATACGAGCGTGAGTACATGAACGATATTATTGAGCGTGGTAAAATTAAACCCATTAATTATGCACAAAGTCCCATTACCGCGCTGTACATGCGTTACAGCAAGGAAGGGAAACAGATCAGGAAGCTCGCACAGATCTTTGAGGATCTGCTGATTGAAGAACAGGTTCAGCAGAAACTGAGCAGGGAGATCCTTACCCGGCTCACAGGCGATGATACGATTGATTACCTGCGGTTCAGAAAGTATTGTTATTATGTAAGCGATTATTACATCATTAACCACGATGGCGTTGAGCTGTACTCAAAGGTGATGGACTGTTACAGACAGTATAAAAAGGAAATGCCATCAACCGATAAATGATTATTTGAGGTGATATGGAAAAATTATTTCTCGACAGCGTCAGACAACGATTCCTTTATTACAAGAGTCTTGGTGATAAAAGTTTCAGTCAGGTAAGCGACGAAGCGCTCAACTACATTCCCGCACCGGAAAACAATTCCATCGCCATCATTGTGCAACACCTCCATGGTAACATGATGAGCCGCTGGACTGATTTTCTCAGTTCCGACGGGGAAAAAGACTGGCGTCAGCGAGATGCTGAGTTTGAACCGCAGGCGCTCAGCCGCAAACAGATGCTCGCACTGTGGGAAGAGGGTTGGTCCTGTTTATTGTCTGCCATTGACACCTTGCAGCCTGATGATCTTACAAAAATAATTTATATCAGGGCGGAAGCACATACAGTGGTCGACGCCATCAACCGGCAACTCGCGCATTATCCTTACCATGTGGGGCAGATTGTTTTCCTTGCTAAACTTGTGAGTCAGGAGAACTGGCAAAGTCTTTCGATTCCAAAAAACGGTTCCGCTGCTTTTAACGCGGATAAATTCGGGAAATGACAATAGTCATTCAATTTTTTCACGGTACAAAAAAGTTTCCTGCGTGCTGCCGAAAGGCCTGTAAACGTAATACGCAAACCCTTCACGGATCTTTATTTTATCCGCACTGTGGTTCTTAAGCACGTAGGTTAGTTTTTCGGCACCACTGCGGTGATCTATCAGCTTCAGGTATTTTCTGCCATTACGGCCATAACCTGCGTAAACCTTTTCACTCAGCGGATCAACTATCAGTTGTTTTTTCCAGTCGCGCCAGTTCTTAGGATGATGGTAGGTAATGGGAAGGCTGTCTATCAATTGTTTTGATGTACCGTACCGGAAGATGTGATTTTTGTAATGATCAAAAATACACACCGTATCATTCAGTACAAACAGCGGCGCAAACAAGGGTTCGTAATACATGCTTTTGGTGAAGCCGCTCATCAGCGCCGCAACAACGTGTTCATCCATTTTGTAATAATCGGCCAGATTCCTGGCCTGCAGGCGTTGAGTGGGCGGCAGGTAATAATACTCCAGGTTATAAAGCTGTAACAGATCCTCGTTGGTAATGGTGCGAAGCACACTGGCGATGCTGTCACCCTCGCTGATGGAAAAATGGTTAAATGAAGGATAATTTTTGTTGTGGTTGTGTATGTAATATGCATTATGGGCAGTGTCCGAAACAGGATAGAGGTACCTGAAAAAATCAGACTCGCTGATGGTCTCCAGGATGATCTGGTTGTGCAGCACACCCACCCGGTAGGTGCGGTTGTCGCAGATCAGATCGGTAGCCCCTTCGTAATCGTGAAAAAAATTTCTTGCTTTGCCCGCAGCAAGAGGAACAACCCCGGTGGCAGTGATGTTTCCCTTGTAGTCTGATAATTTGATCAGCCATTCAGTGTTTGACTTGCCTGTACAAAGCAATAAAAACCGGTCTTCAAAAAAATCAAAATCTACAACGCTGTAATCAGGTTTTCCCACAAGGGTTTCGGGTTTGTTTATGGCAAAAACAGCCACCGTGTCCAGCATCCCGGGTTTGATCTGAAGAATAACGTCGAGCGTAAAACTGTTGCTGCCGGCGGGTTTTATGGTTTTTATCAGACCGTGATATGAAACGTGACTCAGACTGACCTGATAAATTTCCTTCTGAGGCAGAATAAGCGTGAATTTTCCTGCCTCATCGCTGCGGGTCGCGAGACTGCTGCCGGACAATTTAATGGTTGCCGAAGGAACCGGTTTTCCTCCCGATTTTACAGTTCCACTCAGGGTGAATGTTTGGGCTCTTGATAAAACAGAGACAAGAATAAATACAACCGAAAAACAAATGCGCGCTTTCATGTTTTTAAGACGCATAAAAAAATAATTTACACAAATCATACCGTTTCCCAGATCTCCCAGCTTTTTTCTGCCTGCAATTGCAACATGCTCAATCCATTGACAATAATGGCGTTTTTTTCAGCGGCCTTCGCAAGAAATACTGTCTGCGCAGGGTTGTATATGAGGTCGTAGGCCAGATGCTGCGGCGAAAAATAATCATAGGGCAAATCGGGGAAAGTATCAGTCTGCGGAAACATACCCAACGGCGTGGTGTTGACGATGAGTTTAAACGCCTGCATGACAGTTTCGTTGATTTCGCTGTAAAAAAAAGTATTGGATGTTTTTTTTGTTGCAGATGAGGTAACATAAAAAAAATCGAGACCCTTTTGTTTTAAAGCGTGCGCCACAGCTTTAGATGCTCCTCCCGTTCCCAGTATCAGCGCCCTTTCGTGGTTGTGATCCAGGAAAGGTTTAATGCTCTGCGTAAAACCATAGGTGTCTGTGTTGTGACCGGTGAGGCGCCCCGATTTGATTTTGATACAATTCACCGCGCCAATCGCCGCGGCTTCGTCACTCAGCTCATCGAGCAGCGGTATCACACTTTCTTTATATGGAATGGTCACATTTAATCCCCTCAACTCAGGTTTGTTCATCACCCATTCCTTCAAACCGGAAATATCGTACATCTCAAAATTGTCATAGGTGTGCGACAAGCCTGCCTCACGGAATTTTTTTTCGAAATAACTTTTCGAAAACGAGTGTGATAAAGATTTACCTATCAGGCCAAATTGAGACATAAAGATGTTATTGTTTTTTAATTAAACACGGTTCAATTTCCTGAATAAAAAGTATGCAATCTTATTTCGTCCAAAAAATAATTGTAATTACTTTTTGAATTTACTTTTTAAAGCGGCCAGCGCGCTGTTCATGTCGTTAGGATTATACGTTTCCTCCTGAACAGGTGTTTTGCTCCGGGCGGGCTTCGGCGCTGAAACTTCGCCTTTCATGCTCAGCGCAATGCGTTTGCGTTTGGCATCTACCTCTGTAACATTTACCCACACTTTCTGTCCAACCTTCACCACTTTGTTCGGATCGTCAACATAAGTATCCGCCAGCTGTGAAATGTGCACCAGACCATCCTGGTGTACACCAACATCCACAAACGCGCCAAAATTGGTAACGTTGGTGACAATGCCGGGTAAACGCATGCCCTCTCTCAGATCAGAGATTGCGTGAACATTTTCATCAAAGCTGAATATTTCGAAACTTTTGCGCGGATCACGGCCTGGTTTTTCGAGCTCGGCCATGATGTCCTTCAGCGTAGGCAAACCCACGGCCTCAGTGACATAGTTCTGAAGCACTATTTTTTTTCTGAGCTCCTTGTCATGAATCAGATCGTCGATGCCGCAGTTGAGGTCTTTGGCCATTTTCTCAACAATGTGGTAACTTTCAGGATGCACGGCACTTTTGTCGAGCGGGTGGATGCCGTTGGAGATGCGCAGAAACCCCGCGCATTGTTCAAAAACTTTTTCGCCCATGCGGGGCACTTCCATCAGATTTTTCCGGGAACGGAAAGCACCTTTTTCATTCCTGAAATCTATGATGTTTTGCGCGAGGGAGGGACCGATGCCCGATACGTAAGACAAGAGTTGTTTCGACGCGGTGTTCAGTTCAACACCCACAGCGTTCACACAGCTGCCCACCACTTCATCGAGTTTATTTTTAAGCAATGTCTGATCCACATCGTGCTGGTATTGGCCAACGCCTATCGATTTCGCGTCAATCTTTACCAGTTCAGCGAGCGGATCGGCGAGCCTGCGCCCGATAGATACCGCGCCTCTCACGGTTACATCTTTATCAGGAAATTCTTCACGCGCCACATCAGAAGCGGAGTAAACCGAAGCACCTGCCTCGCTCACCACAATTACAGGAATTGTTTTGGGAAGCAATTCAATGTTGCGTACAAACTGTTCGGTTTCGCGCGATGCGGTTCCATTACCAATGGCAATGGCCTGCAGATCGTGTTTCTGGCAGAATGCAAGCACAGTGAGTTCGGCTTCTCTTACGCGGCGCTGCGGTTCGTGAGGATAGATCACTGTTTCTTCAAGTAATTTTCCCTGCTCATCAAGCGCCACTAATTTGCAACCCGATTTAAAACCCGGGTCGAGCGCGAGTATGGATTTCTGCCCAAGCGGCGAGGCGAGGAGCAGTTCGCGGAGGTTGTCTGCAAAAACAGTAATGGCTTTTTCATCGGCCTGGTGTTTGGTGAGCAAACGCATTTCCGCTTCTATGCCAGGTTGCAACAGACGTTTAAAACCTTCTTCAATGGCTTCTTTGATCTGATCTGCTGCCTCGCCGCGTGAAGTGATCATTTTTTTCTCGATAATGGCGCGGGCTTCGTCGGTGTCTACGGTAATGTCGAGAATCAGCACGTCTTCTTTTTCTCCGCGGCGCATGGCCAGAAGGCGGTGACTCGGACAGGTCATCAGTTTTTCCTCCCATTCAAAATAGTCGCTGAATTTTTCGCCTTCTTCTTCTTTGCCTTTGATCACGCGGCTTTTGATGATGCCGGTTTTTTTAAAAAGTTCCCGGATGGCATCGCGAATCAGCGCGTCTTCGCTCATTACTTCGGCAATGATGTCGCGGGCGCCCTGGAGCGCGTCTTCTGCCGATTCCACCTGCTTGTCAGTCGATACAAATTTTTCTGCCTCAGCAAGTACGTTGTTGTTGTTTTGCGCGAGAATAAATTGCGCCAGCGGTTCAAGTCCTTTTTCGCGCGCCATAGTAGCGCGTGTGCGGCGTTTGGGTTTATACGGAAGATAAAGATCTTCCAGTTTGCTCATGTTATCAGCGGCAAGAATTTTATCTTTCAGTTCATCGCTAAGTTTTCCCTGCGATTCAATTGACTTCAGAATGCTCTCGCGGCGCTGCTCGAGCTGGCGGAGTCTCTCAATTTCATCGCGCACCTGCATGATCTGAACTTCATCAAGACTGCCGGTAGCTTCTTTGCGGTAACGCGAAATAAATGGTATGGTGGCACCTTCATCAAGGAGTTGAATGGTGGCGGATACATCTTTTGAATTCAGGCTTAAGGTGCCTGCAACCTGGTAATGGAGGCGAAGATCGTTCATAGTTGTGATTTGCATAAATGTAAAAAGGCTACAGGGCTTATGAAACCTGACTTTTCAACAAAAAATAAAAGTATTGAAGATATGTGTAAGTAACAGGAAAACAGCTACGGATAAAAAAAAAGCGACCCGTGGAAAACAGGTCGCTGTAGTTTATGTCGCCGCTAAAATCAGGCTTGCGCGGTTGGTCCGCCAAAATTCATCGGGAAAGAATTTTCAATGTCCTTGATCTTTCCGTGTGTTTGTTCAAACTTATGAATGTTCTCTGTGAGTGCTTTGGCCAGGCGTTTGGCGTGCTGCGGTGTGAGCAGGATCCGCGATTTTACACGTGCTTTTGGAATGCCGGGCATGATCTTGATAAAATCGATCACAAATTCACTTTGCGAATGCGTGATAATGGCCAGGTTGGAATAAATCCCTTCCGCGATTTCTTCGCTGAGTTCGATATCAATGTGTGGTTGTGTTGGTTGGTTGTCTTCCATGTTTTATTATTTTTAATTAGCGAAGGAATTTGCTCTAAATTAATTATTCTCTTATCGCGCGAACTTTAATTTGTGTTAATTACTACAAAAGCGGTGCCATTTCTTCAGCCAGTCGCCGCGCTTCCGCACCGGCCTTTTCAGCGAAATCCTTGTCATTCCCGGCATACAGTATCGAACGGCTTGCATTCACAAGCAAACCAATGTCTTTGTTCATGCCGTATTTGCAAACTTCGGCCAGATCGCCTCCCTGAGCGCCAACGCCGGGAACCAGAAGAAAATGTTCGGGAATTGTTTTCCGTATGTCAGAAAGCAGGCTTGCTTTTGTAGCGCCTACCACAAACATCATGTTGTCAACCGTTCCCCAGCCTTTGCAGGCTTCAATTACATGCATATACAAAGGTTTGCCATTTACCGGAAGCTGCTCGAAGTCGGCAGAGCCTTCATTGCTGGTTAGTGCGAGAATGATGGCCCATTTGTTTTCGAACGCGAGGAAAGGTTTTACCGAATCGCTTCCCATATAAGGTGCCACCGTGATGGCATCGGCGTTCAGTTTTTTGAAAAAACCTTTTGCATACATGGCGCTTGTGTTGCCAATGTCGCCGCGTTTGGCATCGGCAATCACCAGGTGATCGGGATAGTTGGCTTTGATGTAACGGATGGTTTTTTCAAGGCTTTCATGACCACTGGAGCCGTATGCTTCATAAAAAGCCGCGTTGGGTTTAAACGACACACAATAAGGCGCGGTGCTGTCGATGATCATTTTATTAAATTCATAGATGGGATCTTCTTCCTCGTCTATCAGGAATTGAGGGATCTTTTCAATATCGGGATCAAGGCCCACGCAGAGAAAACTTTTTTTGAGCCTGATCTGGCTGATCAATTCGTTACGGGTCATATTGGTTTGCAGCTTTTGTTTTGTGGATCGGATTTACGGATATTCAGATCAACAGACGTTAGTATTTTAAAAAGGTAAAGATAAAGATTGCTGAATTAAGAGACAGAGAAAATGCAGTGTAAATAAAAAACCCTTCTCTTTTTGGAGAAGGGTTTTAAAAAACATTTTAAACAATTTAATTAACGAGGCTGGTGAAACCGCTGTCGCCGCGCATTTTCAAAAATTCAACATCATCTTTGGCATAAGCTTTCAGAGCGTTGTCTTTTTCAATGGCAGTTTTAAGGCTGTTGATGGCTTCGCCGTTGTTACCCTGACGGGCGTAAGCAACTGCTTTCAGGTAATAGCTGTAAGCCATTTCTTTTTCGTTGCTTGCATCAATGGTTTCGTTAACAGCACCCGCGCTGCCGCTCATTAGCTGTGCAAGCGCTTTGTTGTGACCTTTGTAGTCGCCAAAGTTGCTTACCGCATCAGCGTACTGACCGTTGCGGATGTTGAGGATACCCATGTTGTATTTAGCTTCAGGTGCTTCGCCGGCTTTTTTGTAAAGGTCCATAGCCTGTGCGCGGTTACCGTTTTTAGCTTCAATGATGCCAAGGTTGTTTGATACAGCGGGTTGGTTAGCACCTGCTTTTTCAGCACGTTTAAAAGCATCAGCAGCTTCAGAAACTTTGTTCTGCATTAAAAGCGCGCAACCCAGGTTGTTTGAAGTTCTCCAGTCGCTGCCGTATTGTTTTTCAGCCGACTGATAGATCTGAACTTTAGTGTTAACGTCGTTAGACATGTTAGCAGCATAAAGTAATTCTTCAACAGAAAGGCTGTCAGGGTTAGAGGTAGCCAGTTTAGAGATCTGCTCATCGGTACGCGATTTTTTATCTACATTAACGGTGATCTCAGAACGACGCAGTTTTGGTAACACTTTGTCAGCGAGTTCTACGTAAGTTTTTGATAAATTTTTGATCTCCTTACGACGCTGATCAGGATCAGAGTACATGGTTAAAACACGAAGGATCAGGTCTTTGTCGGCCATGGTTGACTCTTCCATCAACTGGCGGAAACCTTCCCAGTCTTCTTTGGTAGTAACCACATTGTACTGGTCTTTTGTTTTACCAAAAGTGATCTCTTTGTTTTTATTCTTTTTAAACTCGTTCATCATGGCGTTAGAACCAGATGTAGCACGGTCTTTGGCAAGATTTTCGTTTTTATCGGTTTCTCCGTCAGGTGAAGCGTAAGCCGAAACGTTGATGCCTTTGAACTCATACCACTGTGAGCTGAGGTTTTTGGAGATAAAAGCGTTCATGTTCTTCATTTCTTCAGACTTCATTTCCGAAGGACGAACATTTGACTGGTTGATCACATAATATATATGTGTGGTCTGATTGGCAGGAACCGTTTTCTGGAAAGCGTCCTTGGCCATCATGCCTTTTTCGTCGTTTCTAACGAGCAGGGAAGTAGCCATGGTACCGTCGGCCAGCACCACAGGATCAAAGGATTTTTTCTTAGATTTTACCTGGCCTTCGCCGCGCAGTTCAACTTTGGCATTGCGCATGCCTTGTTCAAAAGGGAATTTTTCAGAGGTGTAGTTAAAAGTTCCTCTGATTTTTTGACCACTTCCGGTAGCTTTGTCGCCTACCAGGGTTACAGGTTTGAGGGCTTTTTCACCTCCACCTTCGTACTTCAGTACCGGTGTAAGGGTTAATGTTACCTTTTTCTGGAACAATTTGGGGTTAAACTTTCCGTTTACACTAAATTGCACGCTGTCGGCATGCATTTCGATAGGATTAGGGGAAACGGTATATTGAAATTCCTTCTGTTTTTTGATCATTTTACCCAAACCATTACAGCTTGTTAAAATTACAGCAACCGAAAGACCGGCTCCAATTGTACGTAGTGTTGAATTCATAATTGAATTGTTTATAGCGAACAAAAGTAAAAAAATATTTAACAATAAGTGGCCGATTCGTCTAATTTGTTAAAATCACTCACAATATTCTTTTTTTTTAACATATCGCCTTAAGCGTTAGAAAACGCGGAAACAGCGCCGGAGAAAAGGTATTTGTGGTCAATTTTCACGGTTTAATCCAATAAACTATTAACTTTGCATTTTTTTGGAAAGCACCAGCAGCCATATTTTGTCGAATTCAAACCTCTCTTCCAAAGTCTCGGGATTTATCAAATTAACCAAATTCCGTTTGGGCAGTCTTGTTGTTTTTTCTGCGGTGATCACTTATTTTACCATTGCACCTGTATTCGACTGGATGGAACTGATAGCGCTGGGTTTGGGCGGTTTTCTGGTGACATCGGCCGCTAACGGGTTTAATCAGATCATTGAAAAGGACCTCGATCGCCTGATGGAACGTACCAAAGCACGGCCCATGCCCACAGAAGTGCTGAGTGTGCAGGAAGGACTGATATTCTGCGGTCTGGCGGGGATCACCGGCACCGTGCTGTTATGGACCTTCACCAATCCGCTGAGCGGCATCCTGGGTTTTATCTCCATGGTTTTATACGCCCTTGTTTACACACCTTTAAAACGCCGAACACCCTTTTCGGTATTTGTGGGCGCCTTTCCCGGTGCTTTGCCAACGCTCATCGGAGGCGTGGCCTGCACAGAAGGTTTTGGGGAGATCAGTTTTTTTGCCATGTTGTTATTTTTTATCCAGTTTGTATGGCAGTTCCCTCATTTCTGGGCGCTGGCCTGGTTTAACAATGAGGATTACGCGCGCGCTGATTTTCATCTGTTGCCATCGCACAATGGAAAAGATGATTTTTCGAAATTCCAGATCCTGATTTATTCAGTATTTCTGCTGGTGGTAAGCATTTTACCCTTTGTATTCGGATTTGTAGGTATTTTAAGTACACTGGCTTGTGTGTTGTGCGGATTGGCGCTGCTGCTCCAGGCTTATAATTTTTACAGATTGCCGAGCGATCCGAACGCGAAAAAACTCTTCCTGGTTACACTGGTGTATTTACCGCTGGTGCAACTGGCATTAATGACTAAAGCATAAAAACCCCTCAGCGTGGAAACAGTTAATTTAAAAAAAAGCAAAGGCCTTCACAAATCAGAGGTGAGGGCGGCACAGCGCAAAGCTGCCAAACCACTCCTATATATAGGTATGGTGAGCATTGTGATGTTATTCGCCGGACTTACCAGTGCATATGTGGTGCGGGCCGATAACGGAAACTGGCTTGTGTTCAGTTTACCCGATGTGGCCATTCTGAGCACCGCGCTGATTGTGACAAGCAGTCTTACCATGTTGATGGCGCAGAAAGCGATTAAAAAAGACAATTATGGATTAACCAGTCTGGGAATTTTCCTCACGCTGGCACTCGGGATCGGATTTTTCTTTACCCAGATCGAAGCCTGGAAACAGTTGACCGCTTCCGGAATTTATTTTGTGGGGAAATACAGCAATGCTTCCGGATCATTCCTTTATGTGATCGCGCTCATGCACCTGCTGCACATGGCAGGCGGACTCATTGCCCTCGTTGTATCATTAACAAAATCGCTGTTGAAAAAATATTCTTCGGCTGATAACCTTGGAATTGAGCTTACTGCCATTTATTGGCATTTTCTCGATCTGCTGTGGGTGTATTTGTTTTTGTTTTTATATAATTATCGTTAATATTGCACTCAAAATTTTACATTTTTTATGGCTCATTCAGTAGAAGTTGATTCTAAAGACGCCTGGGGTGGTGGAGTATCTCCCTTCAGGTTAAGTTATGGGAAGATCTTTATGTGGTTTTTCCTCGTTTCCGATGCTTTAACATTTGGAGGTTTACTGGTTTCTTATGGTTTTATCCGTCATAAGTACGCTGATATCTGGCCGAAAGCAGAAAATGTATTTACGCATTTCCCTTTTATTGAACAGCATTTGCCACTGGCTTATGTTGGTTTAATGACTTTTATCCTCATCATGTCGTCCGTTACCATGGTACTCGCCGTAGAGGCCGGTCACCGTATGGACAAACGCGGCGTAACCATGTGGATGTTCTGGACCATCATTGGCGGTCTGGCATTTGTGGGTTCACAGGCATGGGAGTGGTATCATTTTATTGTAGGAACAGAGGAAGGTGCCCTGCGTAATGTATGGGATGTTGCTAAAGGACAGTATGTTCAGCAGGTTTTCCACGGTGCCAACATGACCACCAACGAATATGGTGTTCCGCAGTTTGCCAACTACTTTTTCTTTATCACGGGTTTCCACGGAACACACGTATTTTCGGGTGTGGTGCTTAACTTCATTATTTTCCTCAATGTTTTAAAAGGAACTTACCAGCGTCGCGGCCATTACGAAATGGTTGAGAAGGTAGGTCTCTACTGGCACTTTGTAGATTTAGTGTGGGTATTTGTATTTACCTTTTTCTACCTGTTGTAAAAACCGTATACTGACAAATAAATTTTAGACACATGGAATTTCACGATAATTATCCGCAATACGAAGTAATGGCCAACCACGATGAGGCTACAGGAAAAAAAGCCCGTCGTACTTTATGGAATGTTTTCTGGGTGATGCTGGCCATCACAATTTTTGAACTCATCGTAGGTTTTCTCGCGCCTGGCAACGGCTGGAGCGGCACCTGGTGGTTAAAGACCCTGTTTATTGGTTTAACCATTGCAAAAGCAGCGGCCATTGTGATCTGGTTCATGCACCTGGGTCACGAAGTAAAGTTTTTTAAATACGCCATTTTAGCGCCGTACCTCGTGTTTATGTTGTACACCATCTTCATCATTCTCACCGAAGGAACTTACGCAGGCTCATCAGGCAGGTTCACCAAGGTAGATCCTATTTACATCCAGCAACAGGAAGCACTTAAAGCGGGCCATCATGGTGGCGCTTCCCATGATGGTGACGCACAAGACGCAGGTCACGAATCACATTGATTTTTTGAGATCAAATAAAAAAGCCGTTCTGAAAAGAGCGGCTTTTTTTTGCATGTATGGCTAATACTTGCAGTTGTATTGCTCAAATGATTGGTGATGATTATCTTCAGGCCTTAACCCAGAAAAGACCATGTTTACACAAGATCCGAAACAACATCAAACCCTGACGGTACAATACCACAGTCAGCTGTGGACAACAATCTTCACGCTGATATCCTTTTTTCAAATGCGCAATCGGAAGTATTTCGGGAAGTATACAACCGTGAAGTGCCTGTGGTGGCCAGTCCCGATAACATGGCGAGAATGGTGAGCGCTCTGGACGGGAGCACTCTTTATTTCAGCAAGGCACAACCCTCAAGGGTTCATGAAGTTCATTATTTTTACACCTATGATCTTCTGAGCGGCCAACTGGATTCTATTGGATTAAAGCGAAGTAAAAAGACAGAAAACTTTTTCAAAAACAGAATTTTCTCTTTTCAGGTGCGGAAAAACACCATGTTAATTTTATCTGCTCAGTTTGTTTATCATTTTAAGCTCGATGCAAAGACAGCGGAGCTGGTAAGCGAAAGGAAAAACGCGTCAGATTATAATTGGGTTTACTGGCTCAATGATAAAGAGGCGTTTTTGTATGTAAACTACAATTTCCATCATCTGAATAACCAGGACAGGCATGTATGGGGGAAATGGAACACCGAAACCGACAACATTCAATCAACACCAATGCCTGAAAGAGATTTAGGGTTCACCCATCTTAACAACCATTGGATCTCCACCTATAAGGGACTCATTGCTCACGCCCGCAGTACAGAATATTTTATTGGATTTTATAATTCAGAGTTTAGATTAATCGATTCAATCAAGACTGCGGAGTTTGACAGCAATAGAACAGCGATGTCAGAAATCTCCAAACAGGCCTTTGATAGCAAAGACGAAATAACGGCGCTTATCCAGCGCGATGATACTGTGTTGACGCGGATTCAGAAGATCTACCTGCTCGACACAAGTCACTTGCTGGTGATGGTTAAATTTCCAAATGCCGGCAACAAACGTCGCTTTGATCTCTGGACACGCTCAGAAAAAGGCTGGGAGCGAACTAGGTCTGAAATATCCGAAACGTTTTATACGCCGGGGCTTGCTTACGATTCTTTGCATCAGCCTGTTCGCCTGATCGCTAACCTCGACGGAGTGTCTTATGTGAAACCGCACTTGTACATTGTTTATTCACCCCATCGCGAAAACGTAGATACCAAATCCTTTGATCGCAAAAAAGATTTGGATGCGCCCATGAATGACAAAGTGCGGGCCAATAATTTAAAGATAGGTATCCGTAAATATGAGATC
>CAZFCR010000003.1:0-257 GCA_964517305.1 uncultured Akkermansia sp. | reverse complement strand
AAACTGCTTGGCCTGGTTTTTTTATCCGCCCTGTTTTCACGTCTGCAAGCACAGGACACAGTTCGGGTGAAGGATGTGTTTTCTGTTTTATTGGATGCCGAACTGAAAGAGGATAGCGGGAATTTGAACGGAAAACCTATTGTGGTGGTATCAAACACCAATTGCCGGCCTTGCGTTGAATATTTTACAAAAAGAGCAGATAACTACCAGTTTTTGTTTATCCTGTTTAGCGAGTCGCTTCTGGAAGTCCGGCGTTT
>CAZFCR010000002.1:0-33169 GCA_964517305.1 uncultured Akkermansia sp. | reverse complement strand
ACACTCCTCTGCCAGTAATACAATTTAAAGTCTGCGAACTTCGGTGAATAAAAAGAATAGAAGATCGGAATTTCTTCGGCTACGTAATAAATCTTTTTGTTCTCGAATTTATTAATCGTTTTTAAGTGATTGGTGAGCCTTTTCAGGTAGTCTTCAAAATTCTGAGCGCTGTCGGTGAGCTTCGTATAAGCAAAAGTAACAGTGTCGCTTCTGTTACTGAAAACATCATCCACGCTGATGGTGTAACGTTTGCAGATCTTGTAAATCTCTTCCAGCGTTAACTCGGTTTCACCCCTGATGCGTCTGTACGCACTGTCGGTACTGACCTCAAGAGTCTCTGCTATTTCTTCTGCCATGCCTAGTCCGGGTGGAAGCACCTGCCTGAAGCGTGTGATAAAATGCTCCTGGATGGCAGAATGCGGCTTGTGCGGTTTTGTTGTGTGTTTATTACCCAAAGTGTTTGCAAAAAATGCTAACCAAAGGTATTCATTCCGGCAAAAAAAGCAAACCTTTGAAGAAAGCCGAATTTATTGCTTCTTAGGCTTCCACACCCGGCAATCCGGTATGCCTGACGCTTTGTATAAAAGGCAGGAAAGGCGTAAATTTATCGTTTCATAAAAATGCAGCATTTACAGAATTATATAGGTGGAAAACTGGTAGCCCCACAATCCAAAAAATACATTGATAACTATTGTCCTTCTACCGGCAAAGTTTATTCTCACATTCCCGACAGTGATGAAGCTGACGTTGCAGAAGCCTGCCAGGCGGCCAAAAGCGCTTTTAAATCGTGGAGTGTGTTGCCAAAGGAAAAAAGATCGGCTTACCTGCTGAAGATCGCCGCGTTGATTGAAAAGAACCTTGATAAGCTGGCCATGGCCGAAAGCATTGACAATGGCAAGCCCTTAAAACTCGCGCAAACAGTCGACATTCCGCGGGCGGCGGCCAATTTTCATTTTTACGGTACGGCTATCCTGCATTACGCCTCAACAGCGCACAGCATGGAGAACACGGCCATCAATTATACGCTCAGACAACCGGTCGGTGTGGCGGGCTGTATCTCACCCTGGAATCTGCCATTGTACCTCTTCAGCTGGAAGATCGCGCCAGCGCTCGCTGCAGGCTGCACGGTGGTGGCAAAACCTTCGGAGGTAACGCCCATGACTGCGTACCTGCTTTCGGAGATCTGCATCGAAGCCGGTCTGCCCCCAGGTGTTTTGAATATTGTACATGGACTGGGTGGCAAAGTTGGAAATGCCATTGTGAGTCATCCAGACATTCCTTTGATCTCATTTACCGGAGGCACCTCAACCGGGAAACACATCGCCTCGGTGGCGGCTCCCATGTTTAAAAAACTTTCACTTGAGCTCGGCGGAAAAAATCCGAACCTTATTTTTGCCGACTGCGACTATGAAAAAATGCTGAGCACCACGCTGCATTCCTCTTTTGCCAACCAGGGCCAGATTTGTCTTTGCGGTTCCCGTATTCTTATCGAACGAAGCATTTACGACCGTTTTAAAAAAGACTTCGTGGAAAAAACAAAGCTGATGAAGGTGGGCGATCCGCTTGACGAAAAAACCAAAATAGGAGCTATTGTATCGAAGGTGCACCATGAAAAAATCATGAGTTACATACAACTGGCAAAAGAAGAAGGCGGAACTGTTTTGTGTGGCGGAAACGCTGTATCACCAGGTGGCGACTTCGCCCAGGGATATTACATTGAACCCACCATCATTGAAGGACTCAGTGCAGGCTGCCGCACCAATCAGGAAGAAATTTTTGGTCCCGTTGTCACCATTGCTCCGTTCGACACAGAAGACCAAGCTTTATCAATGGCCAATTCAACCATGTATGGCCTGGCCAGTGTTATCTGGACAGAGAACCTGACAAGGGCCCATAGGCTCGCCTCTGAAATCCACGCGGGAATTGTTTGGATCAACTGCTGGTTGCTGCGCGACCTGCGTACTCCTTTTGGTGGCGTAAAAGCAAGTGGCGTGGGCCGTGAAGGCGGATTTGAAGCGCTGGACTTTTTTACAGAACCAAAAAATGTGTGCATTAAACTGCAATAAATATTTAAACCGGGTTGACCAACTACTATGATATATTGGGCGTTCAGGCAAACGCTGGCATTACCGACATTAAAACGGCATTCAGGAAACTTGCCAAACAGTATCATCCCGATAAAAATCCACATGGCAAAGAACGTTTTGAACAGGTGTTAAAAGCCTACGAAACACTTTCTGATCCCAAATTAAAATCAGCATACGATCACAAACTCAGGTACTCTCTTTACCAGCCTGAAAAAACAACAGCCAAAAAAAATACCAAAACCTGGCGCTTTGATGAGAAAGAACTGAAACGCAGGCAGTATTACGACGAACACATTCGCAAACATGCAAAAAACACTGCCAGCTATAACGCAACAGTGGAAGAAAAAAAAACCTACAACGAATTTAAATACATTCTTTTTGCCACCCCCCTCGCTGTTGCTCTCTTTCTGCTGATCATGCGCCTTGCCAATCCAGAACCACCACGATTAAAAACTTCGCATAAAAAAAATACCGGGGTTCAGATTTCGAGTACCAGCGACTCCGACAACGGTTACAGTTCTTACTTTGGGGAACCCATCTTCAATTCAACGTGGGACAGGCAATTAAAGCTGCAAAATCCGGGACAGGAGGTTGCCATTGTGTGCATTTTTACTGCCTCACGATTTTTAAGATGTATCGAACTCGCTCCTGAATCAGAGAAACAGGTGAAACAATTGCCGCAGGAAACACTTTTCATCCGTTTTACAAGCGGAGAGAATTATGATCCTTCGGGAAAAACCGATTCTCTTAAAATTGATGGTGCCTTCAGCAAACAATCTTACTTTTACAAAAAAATAGAACCCGGTCAGGATGTAAAACAACTGCAACTGGAAACCGGTCCCGGCAGCGGTTTCAACAGAATCACCGAAACCGCTTTTTTTAAAAAAATCTGATATGATAAAAAAAATAGAACACATTGGCATCGCAGTAAAAGACCTCAACAACAGCAATGAACTTTTTACGAAACTCTTCGGCAAATCACACTATAAAACAGAAACCGTGGAAAGTGAAGGCGTGAGCACTTCCTTTTTTATGCTTGGCGAAACAAAGGTAGAATTGCTTGAAGCCAGTAGGCCCGACAGCGCCATAGCACGTTTTATTGAAAAAAAAGGAGAAGGCATTCATCACATTGCATATGAGGTAAGTGATCTTGAAGAGGAAATGGAGAGATTAAAAGCAGAAGGCTTTGAACTGATCAGCCAAACTCCTAAGGACGGCGCCGACAACAAAAAAATCTGTTTTCTTCACCCCAAAACTACCAACGGCGTTCTGGTTGAACTGTGCCAGGAAAAAACCAAAGCATAAATTTATGAGTATGACGGATATTAAAATCAATGTAAAGGTAGCAGACACCATTACCACACTTGAAGCGCCAACAGACATGGGCCTGAGCCTGATGGAATTTTTAAAAGGGAACGAGTACGACATCCTTGCCACCTGCGGCGGTATGGCCCTTTGCGCCACCTGCCATGTGGAAGTACTTTCAGGATACGAGTTATTGCCGGAAATAGGCGACGAAGAATATGCCATGCTCGATACATTGCCCAACATCACCTCCACATCAAGACTATCATGTCAGCTTAAACTGAACGAACGGCTGAACGGTATCACTGTTCAGATCATGGGCGATGGTTTGTAACAACCAGACAAAAAAACTGAGGAACCTTAAATAAGATTGTTCTTTTTCAGTAACCGTTATCCAAAATCGGTTTTACTGTTCCAGATGCTGCTACTGAAATTGCGCGAAAAAGCGAAAGTAAAATAAACCACGCAACCTGTGTTAAATATCAGCAGGTGAAAAAAAGCAGCTGCGCGGTAACCACACCAGTAGCCGGCTTTGTTATCCAGCGTGATCAGGTGCGTAGGAAGCAAAAGTGTAATCAGCAGCGTAAACACAAAAATTGTGGCAATCATGCTTTCGAAACTGCGCAAGGGCCAATACATAGCACGTCTGCCCCAGTGAAATGCTTTGCCCCAGCGATCAATCATGTAAAAATTACCAGCCGCTGTTTTTGAAAAAACAATGGCCTGTTCATCAGAACCCTTGCCGGTAAAAGCTTCAGGAGAAGCAAGAACAAATATCTCACGTAGTTCTTTCCTGTAACGGAGATTCAGCGACCTGATCATTAATTCCGCCGTGTGTGGCAAACCTCCAGTAAAAAGATCGGCATTTAAAAATTTTAACCGGTACTGTACGGCAATGTTTCTGATCTCGTGCTCTGAAAAGATCTTTTCAGTTTCAACATCTTCTTCATCCAGCACAAAAAAAGAATGCTGGTAATGCTGCAGGTGATCCAATATCTTTTTCTCGGTAAACAGGTCCTGCCTTAAAATCTCACGGGCCTCAGCCACAAGCGCCTCCCCTCCGCCCTTTCCTTTTTTACGGAGGCGCGTCAGTTCGTTCTCAAGATTAACCGCGTTAAACATAACATAAATATAAGCACGGACCTCAGCTTATCAACATGAGCGCCTGGGCCATAACAGACTTTAACTTAAATTTTATTTTCCTGTTCAAACGTGGTTCACGGTGTCCGTTCACCTCATTGGCCACCCACCTGAGCGCGTAATCATAATACCTTCGGGAATGGCTGCGTTTAAAATCATAGTCGCGGTCTGTAATATCTTTCCAGCTGCCCTTCGACTTCAGGGAATCGTTTACCTCCTGGTAAAGGGGTGTGCCCGTGATAGGATAGGCAATGGTAACGGTATATGTGTCGGGCGCTGAGCGTTTCAGGTGACGGATCGTGTCCTGAATGTCGATTCTCTGTTCGCCCGGATATCCCAGCATGATGAAGGTTCCGGCCTCCATGCCTGCCTTTCTTGTGGCCCTGATCATATCGCCGACCATTTCTACTTTTACACGGCGGTCCATGGCATCAATAATTCTCTGTGAGCCGCTCTCCGCCCCGATCCAAACGCGAAAACAACCGGTTTCTTTAAGGATGGCAATGACCTCCTCATTCATCCGGTCGGCCCGGGTAATGATCTCGTAAGGAATAAATATCTTTCTTTTGATCAGCTCGTCCCTGAACTCGCGCAGCCATTTATGGTTGATGGTAAACACATCGTCAACAAACCAGATGCGGTCGGGCGAATAATTTTTCTGAAGTTGTTCAAGTTCATCCACCACCAGTTTAGCGTTGCGGCGACGGTAGGTTCCGCCGTATACTGCCCTGCTGCACCACTTGCAGGTATAAGGACATCCGCGCATGGTGCTTACAGAAAACATGCTGTAACCGTGGTGGTCCTTCCAGGCCTGCGCGTAAAGATTCAGGTTGACCTTATTCCGTGCAGGCATTGGCAGCTGATCCACATCACGGATCAGTTCACGCTCGGGGGTAAAAACAGTTTCATTACCGGAAAGATAAGCGGTGCCTTTTACATCCAGCGGCAATTGTCCGGTCTCACTGAAATAACGACAGATCTCGTAGAAAGTGACTTCTCCTTCGCCGATCACAAGCATGTGCGCTCCCTGCAACAGATAATTCTCAGCATTGTAGCGGATCTCGGGACCTCCCAATATTATCTTAATGTCTTTCAGCTCCGGTTCAGTCTGAAGCAGATGAATGATCCTTAACACCGATATTTTGGTCATCAGGTTCGTGTAAACGCCAAGGATCTTCGGCTTCTTCAGCAACAGGTTTTGTTTGAAAGCCTCGAAATCTGAAAACGTAGAATCATAAACATCGTTGGCAAGCCCTTTTTCAGTAAGGAAGGCCGACAGGTACAACAGTCCGAGCGGCACATAAGGTTTCATGATCCGAAGTTCGCGGGGATCTTCCTTTAAAAAATAGGCGTGTGTGAGCAGGATCATTTTGTTTTTTCCAGGTAAATAAAATAATGATCGGCATGATCAGACAAGATGCGAAAACCGGAAAAAAGCCGATCTGCCTTTTCAAACCAGCGCAACAACAATTTATTTTTTTCAAAAAAAGGTTCCAGGTAAGAAGGCGGAATAAATAAACCAACGGGTCCATAATTTTTTACAGCAAAACTGTTACCGGCCAGCTGGCTGAGCTCCCGGGGAGAATAGTACCAGGTTCTGAATTCCACCTCGCCTATCTGTGTTTCCACGCCATGTTTACTCAGGCGACGAAAAGCTTTTTTACCGTTCAGCTTCAACAAAAAGTAAATCCGTTCCCAAAAACATTTACGACCCATTACCACCAGAAATAAACAGGCGCCATGGTCAAGCCGATTGTTACAGCGTTTAAAAAAATCCAGCAGCTCCTCAGGTGACAGGCAGTTCAAACCACCAAAATTGGAAAACACCAGGTCCTTTCCCGTTAATACATCATTCGCTTCCTGCACCGACAATTTTTCGAAACGCAATTCGGGCAGAACATTCCCTGCTTTAAGCAAACACTGCTGAATCATGCCTGCAGAAATATCGGTGGCGGTGTATTCTTTAACGAGGGGTGCAAACACCAGAGCATCGTGTCCGGTTCCGCAACTCAGTTCAAGTACGCGGGTATGTTTGCCAAGAAGTGGCAGCAGTTTTTCATGCACCCGTTGCCGCTGCAGGATACCTATAGCAGAATGCGTAAAATGCGCATCGTAACCGGGGGCGTATGCGTCAAAGGTACCTGCCTGCATCTGGTTCTGCGTTAATTAATTTTTGCCTGAACAATCGTTGTTGCAAGATATAGTAAGGCATCAGCAGACTCCGGCGGTTAAACGTTTTGTTGGCAAACAATTCAAATGCCTGGTTTGTTCTGAAACGATAATGCACATAACGCTGAAGGTACTTATAAAAACGTGGCGAATAGCTGCTGCCGAACATCAGATGCAAATCATCGGAATCGGTCCAGTTCTGTTTCTGGACAAGATCAGCTTTTACATTCTCGTAAAATTTGGTTCCGGGAAGCGGATAAGAAACTGAGATGCCGATGTCGTGTGGTTTTAAATTACCAACCAAGGCGAGGGTTTCTTTGATCTCCGGCATGAATTCGCCTGGATATCCAAACTGAAGAAAAAAACAAGGTTTAATATGGTGCTTCCGGAGTAAAGCTGTGGCCTGACGGATCTGTTCAATCTGCGTGCCTTTGTCCATGGCATCGAGTACTTTCTGCGCACCACTTTCCGCGCCCATCCACACTTCCTCGCAACCCGACTCAGCCAGGTAACGGATGTTGTCGTCTTCCAGCAAAAGATCAGCGCGGCTCTGGATCTTGTAACGCACCTTTACGTTCAGATCTTTCATGGCGATGCTGAACGCTTTAAGCCATCCTGGTTTTAAGCCAAAGATATCATCGGCAAACCAGATGTGATCGAATCCGAATTGCGCCTGTAATGTTTTGATACGACGGGCAATGCTTTCCGGCGAATGCGAATTGTACCTGTTGCCATAAACCGGTTTTGCGCACCAGTTGCATTTGTAGGGACAACCCCGCGTAGTAACAAAATTCAAAGAAAAATAGCCGTGTTTGCGCAGCCAGGTGTTTTTGTAAGGTTCAATGTTCACCAGGTCCCATACGGGCGCCGGCAGGGTGTCAAGGTCGCGGATCACCGGCCGACCCGGATTGTTAACGATACCGTTATCCGAACGGTAACAAAGGCCTTTGATGTTTTGAAAAGCAGTGTTCTTTTTCCTCAGCAGCTGATCAAGCAATTCTAGCAAGGTATATTCCGCTTCCCCGATAATCACAAAGTCGGCACCGTTATCAAAATACCGCTCGGCGTGATCACTTGCATCCGATGAAGACACGATTACCGGAATGCCTCTGGCGCGTGCTTTCTGTTGCATACAAAAAGCAGCATCGCGCATGTTGGTAAGGCACATTTTACTCAGATAATTAAACGCATCGTCGTAGATCACAAATGCGTCGGGTTTAAACCTTTCAAGATGCGTTTCAATTTCTTCCGGTTCACCGAACTGAAGATCGGCCAGGCTTAATTCAAACCCGTTCTCCCGCAACAGCGCGGCGGCGTAGAGCGGAGCAAGCGGCGGATACGGACAGCCTGCCTTGAGCTGTTTCTGGTCGCGTTTTAAAAAATAGGAATGTGTGATAAGGATCTTCATTTCAGGACGAGACTTTCACGTTGCCGAGCTTTTTTGTGAACTCTTCAAGCACTTTTAACTGGAAACCCCGTGGATGGTGTTTCGACACATTTTTCCGGCTTCTGAAATTAAGTTCAAACTCTTCTTTATTGAACCCCGGGTATCTTTTTTTCCATGTGGAAAGTGTCAGATCAAAACAAAAACGTTCTGCGACCGATCCAAGCCGGGTATTAAAAACGGATTCAATAAACCTGGCAAAAAATTTCTGACCATCCTCTTTTCTTAAAAAGGTTCCGTTGTGCTGCTGTTTATTGGGAAAAAAAGAATTGGTCCAGCCATTGGCCGCGACAAATTCTGAAAAAAGCCTGAAATTATTTACCGGCGCGAGGGTCTTTATTTCATAAGCCACAAAAAGGTTTTTATCGGGGATCAGAAGATTATCGGCATCCACAAAATAATTGACACAAAAATATTTTTTTGAATTCAGCAGAAAGATCTTTTTAAAAGCGATCAGCAGCGTACGGCACAGCCACAAACGTCCCGGCGCCGCGATGATAAAATAATCAACATCGCCCTCCACATCCAGCAGACCTTTTGAACACGAACCCGAAATGCTGACCGACTTTACGTAGGGAAAGGCAGAGATCAAACGCGCATAACGACTGATCGTCTTCATTTTTTCCTTTAATCGTTTTTCAGAATTTTTTCTTTTAAGGATCGCCGCGTCCATGTTTTTTTCAGGAAAATAAAAACCATCCCGGCTAAAGATCAGTTGCAGAGCGATGAGATCTTCGAGCACTTCATTCAATTCTTGCTCAGACAAACGTGTGTTGACAAAAGTCAGGATCTCTTCGGTGCGGGCCGGATACTTAAAGATGTGAAAATAAACGATACAGCTGTAAACACTGTACTGCACTTTACTTAAACACAATTCTGTTCCGGAATCAACCATTTGAAATTGTTATACTAAATATATAATTTTTTTCCCATTTCACCTTCTGTTCGCGAACCACATTTAACGAATAGTTATACATCCCGGCAATGGCTGAAATCGCAGCCAGATCACAATTATCCGCCAGAATGATGTATGTCTTCGACGAAGGAGTAGTATGGTGCGACAATTGTGAAAACAGGTGTTTAAAATACTCGCCGTTTTTGCCACAATACCAGGCGTATTCAGATTCAGTCGCAGGATCTTTAAAAAAATAAGGAGGATTGATAAAAATAAAATCAAAACACTGATCCGCCACAGCCGAAAAAAGATCTGAGGCCAGCACTTTATATTTTTCGGAATAACCGAAGTTATTAATAAAATTTTCGCGGGTATTATTAACTGCACTTGCACTGATATCGAGAGAAGTTACCCGTGCGCCCTGCTGATACGCCATTAAACCAAGAATACCTGAACCACATCCCACATCACAAACCGAACGCTCTTTTAAAGCCAGCGTTTTGATAAATTCAGAAAACACGCCGCTGCTGAAAAAATAAGCTGGATGAAAAACACCCGGATACACTTTTAAAGAAAGACCGTCCCGATTAAAATTACGGGTACGCGACAAATACCTCCGTAACACAGGTTTTATGAAAAAGGTATAAAAACGCCGATGCAGTGTGTCCCTCATCAAAAACCTTCTTTTTCCGGTTGACGGTATTTCCACAATTTTTGCATGACCTTGATCTCGAGTGGAAAATCGTAAAATTTTGTCTTATACCTCAGGCTGCTCCAGCTGCGCATCACAGCGCGGTTGAGTTTACGCAAGCGGATATCCGAACACGTCGGATAATAACCATTTAAGACTGTCTCAAAATTTCTGATCTTATCAATCATGTAGGGTTTGAGCCAGGGCGTAAGTGGGTTTTTGCGCAGATCAAAATTTTCCCATGCCGGACTGATCCAGTCCTCCAGTTGCTGTGGAAAACGAAAACCCGAAGCCTGTACCTGATCAAACATATCCGAGCCTTCAACAGGAACCGGGCTGTAAGTGTAAATGATGATCTCCGTTTGAGGATTTACTGTTTTTACCTTACGTATAAAACTGATGTCAGCATCAATCTGTGCGCTCACTTCCGCATCGCTGGCAGCAGGCGTACCGAGTACAAATGAATACTCCGGAATAATACCGAAATTTTTAAGCCTGCCTGCAAAACTGAGGATCTGTTCCCCCGTCTGAGTTCCACCCTTATCCATTTTTTTAAGCACTTCATCGCTGCCGGTTTCAGCGCCAAAAAATATCATGCGACAACCCGACTCATAGATGATCCGAAGGGACTCGTCGCTGTATTTGTCCATGGTATCAATCCGTGCTTCACCCCACCAGATCATGTTCTCAGGCTTTATCAGGCGCGCAAACTCAACGGCCCGCTTTTCGGATACAAAAAAATTATTATCGTGAAATTCGATGGCATCACCACCATAATTGTCTTTCAGAAACTTTATGTCTTTGTAGATGCCCTGTGCCGAGCGACCTTTCCACCGGGCGTTATAAATTGGAACCACTGCGCAGAACGAACAGGTAAAAGGACAGCCGAAACTGCTGTGATAGGCAATTGTCTTTTTTCCAAGATAAGTGCGGCCCAGGTATTTCTGCAGGGGATAAAACTCATTCAGCCTTTGGTATGGCAGAGAAGGCAACTTGTCAAGATCCGGCAACGCGGCCTTAGCTGTGCGAACCATCGCATTTTCGTTCAGAAAAATAAGGTTGGGAATGTCGCCGGGATCCTTGCCATCTTTTAATGCATCCAGTAAAGCCGGAAAAGCAGAATCACCGGGACCATTGACGATATAATCTACATACCCCGACCTGAGAACAGTTTCCGGCTGGTTAGACGCAAAATAACCACCCCATACATTAATAATATGAGGAAACTCTTCGCGTACTTTTTTTGTAAATGGGATAGCCTGTTTTAACTGAGGTCCGGGCATTACAGTGACTCCAAAAATCTGAATGTTCTCGGTTTTGATATAATGAAGGATCTTTTCCCAGGGATCCGTTTCAAGATTACCATCCACAATAAAATACAAAAACCGATCGTGAATGCTGGCCGCTACCTGAAGGATGCTGTTGGGAATGCGAGGCTTGGAATTAGCAGATCGCGGATTAAACAACAACACTTTATGCATACTCTAAATTAAAGATTTAAACGATTCAACCGGCTGAAAAAATACCAAAGGTATTTCTGGCTGTACGATCGGTTCAATTAACAAATGCTGATGTCCTGCGCGCATAAAATATTTTCATACTTTTAATTGCTGATAAAACACACAGAACTTATGTTATCTGAAGACGAACAAAAAAAAGACACGGCGCTTTTCTGGAATTTCATCCGTGCCAATTTTAAACTACTCCTCGTGTATACCCTTGTGGGTGGCTTTCTGGCTGCCGTTGTAACTTTTTTTATGCCAAAGGAATACAAGGCTTACGGACTGGTATACCCGCCTTCTTCACCTTCTGTGGATAACAGCATCGACTTTCCCAACTTTGGCTACGACATTGAAGCTGACAGGCTCATCCAGATTTTTGAATCGACGGAGATCCGCGACTCGGTTGTGAAAAAATTTGACCTTGTCAGAGCTTACGAAATAAAGCAGGACAATGCTGACTGGCTCGACCGCCTGGTAAAGGAATATCACAAGAACATTAAATTCGAAAGGACCAACAGCATGTCGATTGTTCTTTCGGCCCGGAGCGAGAACGCTGACACAGCTGCTTTAATTGTCAACTACATCATTCGGCTGGCCGACCAGGTTCGCGAAAAGATCTATAAAAAAAATATTCTTCTGGCATACGATCAGGCGGAAAAAGAATACAAAACCCAGAAACTGCTTGTTGACTCGGCGAAAACTGTACTGGTTGAAAAATTGAAAGCCGCCAACCTGAGCAGCCTGCTCGTTCTTGTTTCTGACGCGCTTATTTCTATTGACGCCGAAAAGATCAGCCTGGCAGCTTCCCAATCCGGCGCCCAGGCCAGTATCGGACCCGACATCATTGCCTTTAAAAGCATGTACGAGATCCTCAAAGATTACCAGTCGAGGTTCCTGAAGATCAGAAAATCAGTACTCAGTCCCATTCCGCAGATTTTTGTGATCAATTACGCTGAGCCGAACTTTAAAAAAATTTCACCCTCGTTCAAAGTCAACATTGCCGCGGGCATGGTTGTTTCTCTGCTGATCGCCTGTGTGGTTTTGTTTATCCGGCATGCAGGTTCAAACAAATAAAAAGTCATGGTTCTGGACCTCGGAGACGCTTAGCCACGCGTTTGTCTGCGCGATATTGCTTTTATTTTTTGCCGGCTATTTTATTGACCTGGAACAGGAGATCAGTCTTGTTGCGTTTATTCTTTTTTCTATAACCACTTTTATACTTGTTTTGCGATACAAACAACTGCTGTTGTACGCCATCAGTTTTCTTGTGCCGCTTTCGGTGCAGGTAAATGTGGCCGGCAATGCGCGGGTGAGTCTGCCTGTTGAAATGATGTGTGTGTTACTCAGTCTTTTCCTGTTTGTTCAGCTGATACTCGGCAAAAGACCAGACCGCGGATTTCTTAAACATCCCATTACCGTTTTTATTTTGTTGGATCTGGCCTGGCTGTTTTTTTCTGCACTACTGAGCGAAATGCCGGAGGTGTCGCTGAAACGTGTCACGATCCGTTTGTTTTATTATGCTACGTTTTATTATTTTTTCTTTGAGCTCTTTAAACTCTCGGCTGCCAATATCCGTCGCGTATTTATTTTACATACCGCGGGTTTCCTGGTTCCGATCGTGTATGCCATGATCAAACACTATCAGCTGGGTTTTACCACCATGGGATCACAACAGATCAGTGCGCCGTTTTATTTTGATCACACGATCTACGGTGCCTGTCTCGTGTTTTTTATTCCTTTCCTTATTCACGCCACGTCCGACCGCTCTTATCCTCTTATCCGCCGCGCAGCCCTTTTTATTCTCCCCGTGTTTATATGCGCCGCTTACTTCTCGTATTCCCGCGCAGCATGGATCAGTATCCTGGCAGCCATGGGCGTTTATGTGGTCTTAAAATACAAGATCCCGAAAAAGTGGCTGCTCTACGCAGGTCTGATAGTGATAGCCGGTATTCTTATCAATATGAAACGTATAGACCAGGTGTTAAAACAGAATAAAGACATCAGTCACACCAATAACATTGGCATGCATTTTAAATCCATTTCAAATGTCAATACCGATGCTTCGAACAAGGAAAGGATCAACCGCTGGAAGTGTGCGCTGAGGATGTTTGCCGACAAACCACTTGCGGGCTTTGGCCCGGGCACTTACCAGTTTTTTTACGGTTCTTACCAGCAGCGCAGCGATCTTACCCGCATCAGCACTTTTAATGGCACCAAAGGTCACGCGCATTCAGAGTACCTTAATTATCTGAGCGAAACCGGGTTGCCGGGCTTACTCATCTTTCTCAGCCTGAGTGGCGTTGTTTTTTACACCGCGCTGCGCGCTTTCAGAAGAGCGACGGAAAAGGAGACAAAAGACGTATTGCTTTTTCTGATCACGGGACTGATCACCTTTTATATTCACGCGTTTTTTAATGGTTTTCTCGAATTCGACAAAATGGCCATGCCGGTATTCTGTGCTTTTGCCGCCATCATCAGCCTCGATTTGAAACACCGCGAAAGCAGCCGCGCACTTTGAAGAATATCGTTATCTTTATTGGTAAATGCAGCGCCCGCATGTTTCAGCCTTATTATATAAAATTAAAAACAGCTGGTAAAGACCGGTCGCGGATCCCGCTTGCCGTTTCGAATGTAGCGAGGAGTTTATTCGCTGCTTTTTATGTGCTGATTATCAATTATCTTCTCTTAAATTACCGGAGTACTGAAGTGCTGAACGCGTTTGTTGTTTGCATGAGCCTGGCAAATGCGCTCATGGTGTTGCCCAACTGGGGTGGCAAAGATCTTGTGCAGAAACTAATCGCAGCCGATCCTTCCTCCTCGCCCAAAACCCTTGCTCCACTGATGGGCGCCAGAATTTTGTTCAGTCTGCTTATCGCAGTAGTGGTTCTTTTTTTTCAATTGCCGATCAGTTACAAAATCTTTATTCCCTGTATGGTATTGTTCAGGAGCGTTTCGAGCCTCACAGAAGCGTTGGTCATTCACCGGAAAAAACATGTTTTTTTTCTCAGTTTCGATTTACTTTTCTATTCTGTTATCACGCTGTTGCTTTTTTCATCCCAAAGCCGGAACAATCCTGTTGAATCTGTTTTCAGCCTGCTCCTGATCGCCGAATGCCTGAGAACACTTACCGGGGTATGGTATTTCAGAAGCAGCCTGAGTGTGACCTTTAATCCCGCGAAAATCAAAGAAAGTCTTTACAGAACAAAACACTTTTTCCTGATAGCCCTTACCGGATTTATTTCATCCCGCGGCGATCTTTACGCTGTTGGTTTGATTCTTGATGCCGGTTTAATGAGTACCTATTACATACTTCTGGGCATGCTGTCATTGTCGCATATTGTTTACAGCACGTTTGTCGGCACCTTTGCATCAGGTATTCTAAGGTATCAGGAAGCGACATTTGCGAAATTCTCGCGCGATTGGACCTTTCATGGTTTTATTTACGGAATTGCGGCCGGCAGCGGCATTTATCTCGTTTCAGAAGGTTTTTACAAACTCGACCTGCCCATATTCCTTTATCCTTTTATAGCAGCCAACATTTTTCTTTTTTCGCTGACACTTACTCAGTTCTACCAACTCACCCGTTCCAACGAGCAAGGCCACATCCTCAGAGCCATGCTGGCAGGAAGCAGTTGTAACCTCGCCCTGTGTTTTATTCTTATTCCCCCGTTCGGGCTCGGTGGCGCGTTTGCAGGCAACACCCTCGGTTTACTTATCATTTATATTTTTCTTAAGGCGCGCAACCATACATGGAAAAAATAAGTGTGCTGATACCCTCCTTCAACCGGGCCGGCTATCTGCCTGAAACCATCGCTTCTGTTCTCAGGCAATCGTACCAGGAATTTGAAATCATTGTTCTGGACGATGGCAGCACTGACGGCACGCCGCAAATAATGTCTTTATTCACTGACCCAAGGATCTACTATCACCGCAGACAGAGAACCGGTCTGCTGCCCCGGTTACGCAACCAGCTGGCAGAACTGAGCACAGGATCTTTTCTCGCCTTCCTCGACTCCGATGATCTCTGGCATGAAAAAAAACTCGAGATGTGCATCACAGCCTGTAAAACCGAACAGGCGGAGTTCTGCCTTTCTGACTGCGTTGAATTTACAACACAGGGCCAGAGTACAAAAACTGCCGGCGCATCACTCCGTCAACAATCGCATGTAGATCTGAAAAAAGAAATTCTTATTAATAATGTTACATTGACTTACGGTTCCAATATTTTTACGAGCAGAAAACTTTTTAACCAGTTAAACGGGTTTGATGAAAACATGTTTCATGGCGACCATGACTTTGTTTGCCGTGCGCTCTGGCATGGAAAAAATTGCTATTTGAGAGAGCCTCTTAATCTTATCAGACGTCACGATAAAAACATGTCGTCTGACAACCTCAACGATGAAAGGCCCTATGAAGAATACAATACCACGATCTTAAAACTCCTGGGTTCGGGGTTGATTGTGATGAACGAGGTCGCGCACATCATCACAAAAAACAATTACCTGGCCGCACTATCAATTGCACGAAAAAAAGGAAATCTAAGTGGCGGGCGTTACCTGTTTGACAAAACAAAAAACAAACTTTCCTTTAACGAAATGCAGTACCTGGTGAAATTTTTTATAAAAACCTTTGGCAGTAACTTTCAAAGCAGAACATCAAGGTAATGCGAAGAACTTTGTACCTCATATTGTCAGGCCTTGTAATGTCAGCGTTGCTGGCTTATACCCTTCCTGAACAAAAAAATAACATCTGTCTTTCTTATACCTTCGATTATAAAGAAGACAGCTGGCAAAACAAACGCACCGGCTTGCTATGGACCCTTTCTTACCTGGGCGCAAGTCTCCCGAACGGAAGCTTTGATAAAAACACAAAAAAAATATCGGAGAAAAAAGTAGAGATCAATTTTGAGGGCCTGGGCTTTAATCAGCAGGCCTTATCGGCGTTGCGCGTTATCTGCGACAGTCTGAAAAAAACACCGGTGTACCGCAAAAACCAATGTATTGACATGGGCCACTTTATTGCCCTGACCTTAGGTTCAAGCTGGCACTATTACCAGATCATCGGGGCGCCCGTCACTTATGCTGAATTTATAAATCAGAAAAAAGAAAACAGTTTTGAATCCCTGGCCCTCACCAAATCAGGTGTTGCACGCAACGAAAGGTTGCTGCACACGCAGTTCGATGACTCTGTTCTAGATGCTGTTTTTATCGCTGAAGAAAGCACGGGGAAGGCCGGTGATTCAGCCTTTGTAACAATAGAAAAAGAAGTGTTTGACATCATGCCCAACGGACAATTGCGTTTTATGGTGTACGACCTGAATGGCCGTTTAAGCGCTGCCGGAGACCCGCAATTTGGGTCAGCAGGTAAACCTGCCAAATGCATCTGGTGTCATGAAATCAACATCCAGCCGGTTTTTAAAAATGAAAATGATTCAACCAACAAAATGAATATTGAGTCGTTCACACGAAAGGTGCAACGGCAGAACCTGGCTCTCGAACAATACAGGAAAAACCTCAATTCAGATATTGACTTTACCAGACTTCAGGATCACACGCAGATGGAATTACTTTACATCACTTATATGGAACCCGCGTTAAACAAACTGTCGCTGGAATGGAACATTCCGAAAAAACGCTTGTTAAAACTACTCAGCGATCAGAAAACCCATCTTCATCACGAATTTTCTTTCCTGGGTCAACGTTATTACCGCGAACAAATCAAGACCCCAAACCATGCCGACCCGGGCCAGTTGCCAGGGAACATCAGAGAAAAATCTGACAACGAACCTGATTTTTTTAAAATAACACGCGCTAAATAGAAGAGGCCAGAGCATGCGCCTATTCGGGATCTTCCTGATATATCAGGTAATTCATGCCCACACCGTTGTTTCTGTCGCACATGATTAATTGTCCGTTCCGGTAAGGCAGGATCTTTTTAGATAAAATTTCCCCGGTGAACACGGATGAGTTCTTTAGGAACATGTCTGGAGTGGGCAAGCGGCGCTCCGTTGTATCCACACTTCCTTTACAGACCATTAAAACAACAGTATCGCCGGTTAAAGAAAAATCATAAATACTTCCTCTTGCGGGCCTTATTGCCGGCAACTGCTCACCATAACGGAAAACGCCAATTGCCGCCGGAAGCGCAAATAACAGGATCAGTCCAAAAACCAACCAGCTGAATCCTGGTCGGAGTTCAAATATCAACCATAAAAATAAACCGCTCAGAATCATTAAACGCGGATACCTGAATACCAGCGGTAAATTCTGCAGCCATTGCGCCGGCAGATTGATGGCGACTGTTAACAGGACGACAAAAAGAACATACTTCGGCTTTTGTAAAAAATTAAAACTCAGCAGCAGCACCGGTACCAGAAATACAAGCGAGTAAACCGGGAGATAGCGGCTGAGCAGGGCTAGTCCGAGCAGCATGATGCCAATACTTTGTGACCGCACTTTTGATCTCAGCACCTGTAATATCCCGATTGCAGTAAGCGTCTGAAAAACCAGCATGCAGACGGCCGCGAGCACAACGGATTCAAAAAATGGAAAAGGGTTCAGCAAATTATCCTTTACAAACAACTTCAGGAGAAAAGAAGCGATCCCCTGATCGTGCGCAGCGAAAGGTGCCGTCACATCGTTCATGGCCAGCCGGGGAAAAATGACCTTGTAATAATAGATCAACAAGTCCAGATTACCAGAGATTATGAGCGGAAGATGCAAAAGAAGAAGAAACAGCAAAGTCCAGCCTGGGGTTTTCCAGTCGCGTTTCATCAGCGGATAAAGTAAAATAAAGGCGGGGAAAATTTTCAAAGAGAACACGGTGGCGGCACACAACCCCGCGAGCAGCTGTTTCTGGCGTTCGACAGCTACAAAAAACCAGATCATCAGCGCGGTGATGAACAAATACGACTGGCCCTGCAGAAAACCCGAATACATAGGCAATAAAAACACAACTGGAACAAAATAGATCGTATGCGCGGGAATCTTAAATTCTCTGTGCAGCGTATGAAGTGCCAGACAAAAAACAATGAGGCAAAAGATACCAAAGATTAATTTTGAGCAGCTGACATCATCAACCAGGAAGATCTTGTAAAATAAAAGTGAGAAAGGTGGTACAGGCGTGTAGTTCAGGAAAAAATTATTTTCGCCGGCGGATTTTACCATTTCATTAAAGGTGTGGGTGTTCTGATAAAAAACCAGGGGATCCGTGCCCTCAGTCAGAAAGCGGCTGCCGTAAAAATAATTACCGTAGTCACCAACAGGTGCTCCTTGTGTTTTGATTAGAAGCGTCAGGCCAAATAAAAACACCACAAAAAAAGGAAGCAGTTGTAAACAAAATAAAAAAATTGCAGACCTCTCTTTTTTCATGACCATACAATAATATCATAAAATCGAGGAAAACCGAAAACGGAACGTTGTTAATTTTTAGCGGACCGATTATCCTGCGCAATGTAAATGATCTGTATGTCTTATATTTGAAAAAAGACTTGATATGAAAAAAACCGTTACTCTTCCTGTAATTCTGTTGATATCTGTATTGGCCGCATCGGCATTTATGATCAAATCGAGCAATGGCATTGCCGGTTACACGGGTTCCCCCGGAGAAGGAACCTGTTCTAGTTGTCATGCCGGAGGTACCAGCGCAAACTCTGGTGTTACGGTGACGGCGGTACCCGGATTCAGTCTTAACCAATACATGCCCGATTCAACCTATCAGATTACTGTTACCGGGGCCGCAAGTGGCTTCAACTTCTATGGATTTGGATGCGAGATCCTGAATGAAAATCTGGCAGACGCAGGAACCATGCAAAATGCGGGACCGGGTGTGAAATTTATCAATGGAACCAAAAGAAATGCAACTCATACAACCCCAAAATCAGGCACACAGGGTGTGTTTACGTTCGAATGGATTGCTCCGGCCAATGGCAATGTCGCTATTTACGCGATGGTAAACGCAGTGAACAACAACAATAATACCGGGGGCGATTTTCCCCTCGCTCCCTTTGCTCTGTCGTTAACGGCCATGCCGGCTGCGCCTCAGCCAACCAACACTGTAGGACTTGAACAAATAAAAGAAATGATGAGTGGCGTGGTTGTGTTTCCTAACCCGGCGCATGAATTTACCCACATCCGTTACCAGCTCAAACAAGCCGGTGTGGTGAAGGTAGAGATCCTTGATCTGAATGGCAGACCGGTTAAAACACTTCTCCATGAAAACAGGTCCACTGGTCTTCAGCATGAGATCCTTAACCTGCAGGGAATTGCAGCCGGCGTTTATTTTGTAAAAACGTCTCACAACGATGTGCGCGTTTCACAAAAACTCATTACCGTAAAATAATCAGCGGGTTCTTTCCTGATTTTTATTCTATCAGTAACCTGTGAGCATACAGAACTGTTTTGTTGCGCTCAACACTCAGCACATAGGCCCCTGCAGCAAGTTCATTCAATTCGATCCTGGATGCCGAACCTGTTATTTCCTGTTCCTTCAGGCGTTTGCCCTCGGCAGAGGTAATGACTGCACGTGTTCCTGAAACGGGAAGTTTGGAAAACTCAAGGATACAAAAGTTGTTTGCCGGATTCGGAAAAAGCCTGATGCTGCCTGTTTCCGGAGCAAGATCATAAAGACCTATTTTACTGGTATCGCCCAGGTTACCGAAGGTGTATTCACCGGCTTTAACTGAATCAATCTGAAGCCAGCCGGTTTTTGCACCGCTCTTAAACCGCGTTACCCTGCTCTGCCATTGCCAGTCGTAACCTGCATCACGCCTGTAAAACAAAGCCATGCTATCGCCATTGAACTGTGTAAGCAGGGTGTCGAGGTAGGCGTAGGAACCGCTCAGATTTTTAGTGCCGTCGTAATTCAGGCGGATGCTTGCGGCGAAACCGGGAGAAAATATTCCTTCCACTTTCCAGAAATGCTGGTCTGAGAGACGGTGACCGAGAGGGTTAAACTTAAAATCATCGGGTTTTACGTAATTGTGAACGATGCGCACAAGCGACGAATCCGCTCCCTTATTGGAAACATTCAGAAATGCTTTGGCAAGCGGAAAAGAGCTGCCGCCGGTGTTTTTGATCACCTTGTATTCGTGAGAGCTGGCATCGCTGATCTTACTGTCGAAATTAAGTGCTGTATAAACAGGCGCAAATGGAACACTGAGCGTGAACGTGGAGCTGCTTCCCGACATCATAACACGGCGAACCTCTTTTGTCCAGTTACCACTGAAAAAGCTGATTTCAAGCGGCACGTTGTTATGTAGTGATGGCGCTCCAAAAAGCTTTTGTTTGATCGATATTATTACGCTGGTGGTATTTTGTGCTGCAACATATCGGACCGAATCAATGGCAAAGTGTGACCATCCACCCGAAAAAACCCAGTTACTGAAAAAAGCACTCAGGTTCTGTCCGCTTCCCGTCTGCATGAGGTCGCGAAATTCATTGCTGTTAATACTGTTGTAAGCTTTTTGCTGCATTACATATTTACAGCCCGCAAAAAAAGCAGAGTCGCCCATGTAACCACGTAAAGTATGCGCCACATCGGCACCTTTTTTATAAACATGATCACCGTAGGTCAGACTGTGTGGCACGCCACTTACAGCCCTGAATCCACCTTCTGTTTTATGAAGAAAATGAAGCAACTCGTCGTGTTCGGATTTAACTCTTGAAAGGTAAGCCGCTTTATTGTATTGCCATTCGTAAAACAAATACGAACTGAAGGTTGCCAGACCCTCGTTGATCCACATGTCTTCCTGTGTTTCGCAGGTAATAAGATCTCCCCACCAATGGTGAGACAGTTCATGCGACATCAGACCTTCGAAACTCAGTGATCCCAGGGCCGAACGCGGATAAGTAATATTGGTAGCGTGCTCCATGGCGCCACTGTTAAAAGGAACAAAACAATATCCGATCCGGTTCCAGCGATAAGGTCCAAAATAATTTTCGAATCCCGCAGTACAATTCAGCAGGTTTACAAAAGCTGTATTCACAGCAGGCGTATCGTTTACATGCGCGGCCAGTATCACAGGAATTGGTCCGTTAAGTCCGTTAAACGTTTTGTTCATTTGCCGGTAACGCGCCACGCTCATCCCTGCAAGGTAGGTTGGAATCTCTTCGTTGAGAACCCAGGTGCGCGTGCGTGAGTTCCCATTCAGCTGTTCATTCACCAGTTCACCATTACAGAACGAACGCCTTGCAGAATCACAGGTAATGACAAACTCGTATTGGCTGCGCTCAACAAAATTATCGAAACATGGAAACCAGATGCGGCCATAGTTGTGTGGATTGGCTGCAAAACCTACTCCAAGATTAAACGCGTATTCTGCACCCTGTGTATTGTCGAAATAAAAACCACCCCAGCCACTGCCGTCCATTTGAGGTTGTCCACGATAAAACACTGTGATCAACGATGTGTCCGTTATGTTTTTTGCACCAGAAAAATCGGCTTTCAATATAGTATCGTTGTAAGAAAAATTAAGCAGCGTATTGTTTTCTTTTACCGAATCCACGATCAGACGCAACAGATCGAAACGAATGAACAAACGGTTGTTTATTTTCGGTGCAAATCGCACCGTTGCAGATCCGCTGATCAGCTGCGAAGCAGAATTTCCAACATCCAACGCAATGGTGTATTTAAGGATATCGAAGGTATCGCTCCTGAGGTTCTCCGCAGAATAATAAGGCGGTGGCATCATCATCCCTTTCATCTCACGGCATCCCGGCACCTGACCGACAGCGAAGAATTGAAATAGAAGGAAGACGCAGGAAAAAAGAATCTGTTTTTTCATACTTAAATGTATGGAAAAATAAAGTTGAAAAATCAGTGTTTAACTGATCAAAGGTATTCGTTCCGGGCGAGGTAATTCTGAACGTAGTCTTTTACGCCCTCTTCAAGACCGGTAAAAGGTTTTTTGTAGCCGCTTTTGATCAGTTTCGACATATCGGCTTCAGTAAAATACTGGTACTTGTCCCTGATGTCTGCCGGTGTGTCAATGAACTGAATGTCGGGCTTTTTGTCCATTGCCTTAAAGGTTGAAGTCGCCAGATCAAGAAAACTACGGGCTTTTCCGCTCCCAAGGTTATAAATACCAGATTTAGGTTTTTCCGAGAACAGATACCAGATAACTTCTGTAACGTCTTTTACGTATACAAAATCGCGGAGCTGACCACCATCTGTGTAATCAGGACGGTGTGAGCGAAAAAGTTTTACGGTGCCTGATTGCCGGATCTGGTTAAAAGCATGAAAAATTACAGAGGCCATACGGCCTTTGTGATATTCATTCGGACCATAGACATTATAAAACTTGAGTCCATACCAGTGTGGCGGTGTTCTTTTCTGGGCAATCGCCCATTTATCAAAATCATTTTTGCTGTCGCCGTAGGGATTTAAAGGTTTCAGAAAAGGAATGAGTGTTTCATCATCCTTGTAACCTTGTTCACCGAGGCCATACGTAGCCGCCGACGAAGCGTAGATCATCGGAATGTCGTGTCTCGCGCAGATGTCCCAGAGTGCTTTTGTGTAATCGAGGTTCAGCTCGTTAAATATGTCTACGTTAAATTCAGTGGTATCGGTGCGTGCGCCAATATGGATCACATCGGTTACTACATTGGCGTGATTATCGAACCATTCGATAAAATGTTTCCTTTCAATTTTCTGATAAAATGACTTGAGCCGGTAATTGTTCTCCTTTTCATCTCTCGAAAAATCATCCACCAGCACAAGGTTGGTAACGCCCTCGCTGTTGAATTTTGATATTATGCAGCTGCCAATAAAACCTGCTGCGCCTGTAATTACGATCATAAATAAATGTTTTTAAAGTTAAATATTATTTATCTACCAAAGCATTGTTTTAAGGGCGACCGTATTTTGAAATCACGCAAAAATGCAGCAATTTAGACATATGGAAATTACCCGTGTATTCGACATCCTTGAGCGCCTGAAAACCTACGCGCCAAAACCTGATATTCTGAACGCAAAAATAAACAAAGCATGGGTGAGTCATAGCCTGGACAGTTTTATTGATCATGCCGAACAGGTAGGATCTGCCCTGCTGGCCCTGGGTTTAAATCCCGGCGACGTGGTGGCGCTCATGGCAGCCAACAGTCCGCAATGGAATTTTGTCGATTACGGTTGTCAGCAGGTGAACATGCCAACCGCTCCCTTATTTCCAACAGTGAGCAATGAAGATCTGAAATACATCCTGAACCACTGCGAAGCCAAAATTATCTTTATATCCGACAGAACATCCTACCAGAAACTGGCCCTTATGGAGAAAGATCTGCCGCACCTGAAACACGTTATCAGTTTTACGCCGATAGAAGGACTCATGCCTTTTTCTGACTTTATTCAGCTGGGAAGATCACAACCTCAAACGCAAAAAATAAATGAGATCAAATCGGGCATCGGTGAAAACGATCTGTTTACCATCCTTTACACGTCAGGCACCACGGGTCAACCCAAAGGTGTAATGCTGGCCCACAAACAACTCCTGAGCAATGTGCTGATCTGTAAAGACATTGCCCCTTTTACCAACCGCTGGCGCGCTCTGAGTTTTTTGCCGCTTAACCATGTGTACGAACGTTTCCTGAACACACTTTATCTTTATCACGGGGTGAGCATTTTTTACGCGGAAAGTTTTGAAACCATCGGAGAAAACTGCCGTGAAATAAAACCACAGATCTTTGTGGCGGTGCCAAGGGTGCTTGAAAGGGTGCTTGAAAGGATCACTTCGGCGGGAGAAAAACTGGAAGGGTTCAAGAAAAAGATTTTTAATTGGAGCATGAAACTGGCTGAGCGTTATGAGTTGCTCGGCGCGAACGGTTTCTGGTATGAACTGCAAAGAAAAATTGCCGACCTGCTCGTTTATAAAAAATGGCGCGCGGCGGTAGGCGGAGAAATTGAAGTGATTGTAAGTGGCGGCGCGGCTCTGAATCCGAGGATCGAAAGAATTTTTACCTGCGCGGGGCTAAAACTTCTGCAGGGTTATGGTTTAACAGAAACCTGTGTGGTAGTTGCAGTAAACCGATTCGAACCTGAAAAACGAATGTTCGGATCAGTGGGGCTGGTTGTAGAAAACTCTGAAGTGAAGATTGATCCCGTGGATGGTGAAATTCTGATGAAAGGTCCGAGCCTGATGATGGGTTATTATAAAAACCCACAGGCAACCGCCGAAGTGATAGATGCTGAGGGCTGGTTTCATACCGGTGACATCGGCGAACTTGTGGACGGCCGTTTTTTGAAAATCACAGACCGTAAAAAAGAATTATTTAAAACCAGCGCGGGTAAATACATCTCACCTGTTGCCATAGAAAACAAATTAAAAGAATGTAAGTTCATTGAGCAGTGCATGGTGCTGGGCGAAGATCAGAAATTCGCGTCGGCCCTCATCGTGCCTTCGCTGGCCAACTTCAAGGATTATGTGGTTCAGAATAAACTCGATCTGCCGGAAAATGAACTGACGCATGAACATCCTGATCTGAAAAAACTCATTGACGCGCATGTTAAACAGGTGAACGCCTCTCTCGCGGAATTTGAGCAGATCAAACGTCACCAGATGATTGAAACGGTATGGACCGTGGAAAGCGGGGAAATAACCCCCAAGCTGAGTTTAAAAAGAAAGGTGATCAAAGAAAAACATGAACCGGTGATCAAAAAGATCTTCGGCCAATAAATTCCGGACTTCTAAGACCAGACTTTTGTTCCTTCGCTGCAGTTGGTACAGATATCAATGGTTTTCCTGCTTTTGAGAACAGATGCCCGGAACCTCTGGTAACTTTCAGAAAACCATACTTTACGAAAACTATCCTCCTCAAGATTACCCAACTTGTACTTCGCGTCTTTATCAAAACAGCAGGGCACTACTTTACCATCCCAGGTAATTACGCAGCCCTGCCACATGCGCCAGCACTGGTTCAGAAGTTTGTTCCGGATCTCATAACGCCCATCTTTGTTAAGCGTGTAACGCGACAGGTCAGCATTTTCAGGAATGAGGTCGTGCCCGTTCTCAAAATCATAGATCTGTGCCGTTTTGATCTGCACCTTATCCACACCTATTTCTCTGCCCATCCTTTTGATCTCATCCACTTCATGTTCGTTGGTTTTAAAAACCACAAACTGCCATACGAGGTAAGGTGTTTTGCTTCCTTTTAGTTTTTTCTGTTTCACCATCTCGCGTGTGCCCTGCATCACTTTTTCGAAATTGCCACCGGCCCGGTACTTCACGTAGCTTTCCTGACTCGTGCCGTCAACTGAAATGATCAGTTTGTCAAGTCCGCTTTCTACCGTTGCCCGGGCATTTTCAGGACTCAGATAATGTGCGTTGGTGCTGGTAATGGTATAAATATTGTGTGTGTTGGCCACCGTGGCCATTTTCAAAAAGTCAGGATTAAGATACGGTTCGCCCTGAAAATAAAAAGTAAGGCTATGAAGCGTGTCTTTTAACTGCAAAATAGTTTTATTGAACAATTCGGGTGTCAGCATGCCTGTAGGCCTTGTAAATTCGCGCAATCCACTCGGACATTGCGGGCAGCGCAGGTTACAGCTGGTAGTGGGTTCAATGCTTACAAATACAGGCATTCCCAGTTGCACCGGTCTCCCGATGGTTTTCGAAAGGTGATATCCAAAACCCAGTTTCAGAAAATTGATGGTTTTTCTGACAGTGAGCTTTTTAATGAGTCCTGAATAATAATTAAGCAATGCCAATATTTGTTTTAATTGAACGCCTGGCGTTCCTTATATATATATTGTGATTATTTTTACAAAGTTAATCAATGACGAGGCACATCCGGCAAATACTTTTAGTTCCTGTTATGGTCCTGCTGTTCTGTTCCTGTGCCCAGGTAGGTCCACTGAGCGGCGGCCCCCGCGATGTGACGCCGCCCAGACTTCTGCAAGCCAGCCCGCCGGACAAACATCTGAATTTTAACCAGGACGAGATCGTATTCACATTTGACGAGTTTGTGCAATTGCGCGACCTCAGCAATCAGCTGATTGTATCGCCGCGGATAGAAACGCAACCCGAGATTGAAGCAGAAGGAAAAAACATAAGGGTCAGAATAAAAAAAGAAGAGTTGCGTCCAAACACCACTTACCGTTTCTTTTTTGGAAAAGCCATCGCCGACATGAATGAGTCGAACCCTCTGACAGACTTTGATTATATCTTCTCAACCGGAAGCAGCATCGACACGCTGACGATGAACGGTGTGATTACTGAAGCGTTTACCAACAAAGCAGCCGGTGACTATCTGGTGGGTCTGTATACCGGTGAACAAACCAACGACAGTCTGGTGTTTAAAAAAATGCCTGATTATATTTCCCGAACCGGTGCAGGCGGCAACTTTGTTTTTAAAAACCTCCCCGCCGGAAAGTATGAAGTATATGCTTTTAGTGATAAAAACAAAAACACGATTTATGATGGCGAAAGCGAACAGGTTGCTTTACTGGGCAAAACATTCGATCTGACAGGCGATACCAGCATCAGCCTGCGTTCCTTTCAGGAAGAATCATCAAAGGGTTTTGTCAAAAAGATCTCGTCACCCTATTATGGCTTCAGCCAGTTGGAGATGAACAAACGATCGGTTTTTAAGATCGATCCGCTTGATCCGAAAGATACCCTGCTGATCCACGAAACGACAAAAGGACTGGAAAAAGACACCATTGGCATTTATTACCGGCACCTGCAGGATACGCTGGCATTATTGCTGACGCAGGTCACTTCCGGCAAAACCGATACAGTTTATGTAAAACTCCCAAAACCCAATCAGCGTAAGCCACGAAAAAAATTTGAGAACAACCTTACTGCGGGCAAGCTGCTTCCTGGTAAAAAGCTTGTACTTAAATTTCAGAGCTGGATGGATACCGGTTACGCTAACACAAAAAGATTACACCTCAGCAGTAAAACAGATACGCTGATCAACGATGAGCCCGTAAAAGGCCGTTGGAACAGCATCACCAGCTACGAGATCGATAATATTCTGAAAGAAGGCAACACCTATACACTGAAAGCGGATACAGCTGCCTTTAATGATGTTTACAGAATAAATAGCGACAGCGCGCGACTGAATATTTCGGTTCAGAACAGGATAGAGTTCGGCGATCTGAGTTTAAAAATGCTTTTTTATAAAAAACAGACTTATGTAATTCAACTTGTAAATGAACAGGGTATAGTAGCAAGAGATAAAAAAATACGTCTGTCTTTATCCGGCACTAACGCTGAAACCATTGATTTTACAGGCCTTCTGCCAGGTGTGTATGTATTAAAAGTAATATTTGATGATGATGAGAATGGAAAATGGACAACCGGCAGTGTACTCAGAAAAACTCAGGCCGAAAAAGTGATCATCCATCCAAAACAACTCAAAATACTTCCCGATTGGGAAGTTGAAGAACAATTTGAGATAAAAGACTAAAAATAATTCCGGCGTGTGACTGACATTCAAAATTGAAAATAAATCACACAACAATTCAAAACAAAAAAAGTCATCACCTTGTATCACTGTGACAGCAATACTTTCAAGAGTTCTTTCTTTTTTAAAAATTCAAATGAAACACATTTTTGTTTTTATTGCAGAGTCGGAAAGTAACGCTATTAACAATTTCAACAAAATAGTGTTGAAAAAATAATCGCCTAAGAATTAGATAACACTAAATAATTTATTTACTTCGTATCAACAAATCTCAAAAAACAAAAATCATGGCAAAAAAAGCAGCAAAAAAAGCAGCTCCTAAAAAAGCAGCTAAGAAAGCAACAAAAAAAGCAGCTCCTAAAAAAGCAGCTAAAAAAGCAGCTAAGAAAGCAGCTAAGAAAAAGTAATAAAAGCCCCGCGAATGCGGGGTTTTTTACTTCTGATAAATCCCTACGACAAGTAGGGTTTTTTATTTCCGGTCATTTGCATCCGTCGTTTCACAGCCATCAGCACTCGTTTATTATATTTACCGCAAAAATCAAAACCATGAATAACAAAAATTTATCCGCGCTTGTTTTAATTGTCGCTTTGTTTTTTGCCGCATGTGGCGAAAAGAAAAAAGAAACCGTTCAGGCGCCTGAAGGCATGCTTGCACTTGATCTTTCTGCCTACGGAAAACCTTTCTCCCTATTTATTCCCGACACCGCCAATTCTAAACTGGAGGTCAATGAAGAAACATCCGGCGCGCTGAACGTGCGTGTAGGAAAAAACTTCGGCATCAGCATCAATGAGCAGGAAGCCGATCTGGCATTGCGCAAAGAAGACATCAAGTCGGACGAGGTGAACAAACTTACCTCTTATATCACCGAAGAACCAGATGCTATTTTCTGGGAAAGCAGCATTACCGCTCCTGAATATCATTTTTTGGTCAACAAAAAGATAAACAACGCCTCGTACAGTTTTGAGGATATCCGTGACACTGAAGCGGCGCCTTACGGAAAAGAAGCCGTGCAGCGCATGTTCGACAGCAGCCGCAACATTCAGGCGACGGACAACACCGCTTCAGAATAACAGGCGGGATGCGGCCTGGGCCGGCACTGACCGTATTAACAATAATGTTAAATTATTAACATGCGGCTCAATCTTGCGAGTTTTTTTCAATATTTGCTTAATTCAAACTAAAAAACATGTCAGAAGAACTTGAAAAAAATGATAGAGGCGATTTGTTCTCCAAGTCTGTAAGGGCCGGTAAGCGTACTTATTTCTTTGATGTTAAAAGCACCCGTGGCAACGACCACTATTTAACCATTACAGAAAGCAAAAAACGTTTCGGGACGGATGGAAAATTCACCTATGAAAAGCACAAGATCTTCCTTTATAAAGAAGATTTCGATAAATTTCTTGAAGGTTTGAATGAAGCGATCACGCACATCAAAGAAAACTCACCAGAGGTAGCCACTAACTACGAAGGCTCTGAAACCAAAGATACAGACATCAGCTTCGAAGATCTGGGCGCATAAATTTTTCTTCTAAACACAAAAGCGGGCGGTTAAATACCGCCTTTTTTTATTTTATACCTTTGGGGTGGCGCCGCGCATGAAAATTCTTGTACTTGATAATTTCGACAGTTTTACATACAATCTTGTTCACCTTCTCGAACAGGCCGACGGAATAAAAGTGGATGTCAGAAAAAACAACGCCATCACTCCTGATGAAGTTGAGGCGTATGATAAAATCCTGCTTTCTCCAGGTCCGGGTTTACCATCCGAAGCAGGTGTGATGCCCGAACTGCTCAGGCGTTATTATCACCGCAAGCCCATCCTTGGCGTGTGTCTGGGTTTTCAGGCCATAGGCGAATTTCTTAACTGTCCGCTCCGCAATTTAAATACAGTTTGTCACGGACGCGCCACCCAAATTACTCTTCAGGCGCACGATCCCCTCTTTAATAACTGTCCGCAGAATTTTTATGTAGGCCGTTACCATTCATGGGTGATCGACGAAACCAAAATAAACGATCAGCTTGTGGTAACCGCGTCTGACGACGATCACCTGATCATGGCCGCGAGGCATCCGCACTACGATCTGAAGGGTGTGCAGTTCCATCCTGAATCTGTTCTCTCGGAACACGGTGCCACGATCATTAAAAACTGGTTGTTTTCAAGGGGGAATGATTAAATTTCGCGTGTAAAGCAGATGGTCATTCAGGCAAACCAATATAAAATTATAACAGGCGATACCTGGTCGGCATCGCTTAACCGATTCCTTCAACAACATCCTCCATCATCCTGTTTTATTCTGTGTGACGAAAACACCCTGCAACATTGTCTGCCTTCTCTGATCACTTCCTGTCCGCTTTTAGCCGAAGCAGAGATCATCGAAGTAGAAGCCGGTGAACAAAGCAAGTCGCTCGAAATTGCAGCACAGATCTGGCACACGCTCAGTGAGGCACAGGCCGACCGCGACATGCTGCTCATTAATTTAGGCGGTGGCGTGGTAACCGACCTTGGCGGATTCTGTGCTTCGGTATATAAAAGAGGTGTGAACTTTATCAATGTTCCCACTTCCCTGCTCGCTATGGCCGATGCCAGCGTCGGCGCTAAAAACGGCATCGATTTTGCCGGGATCAAAAATATGATCGGTACGTTTACCGAACCCGTTGCCGTTTTTGTTAACCCGCATTTTCTAAGAACCCTTCCGCAGAACCAAATAATGAGCGGGCTTGCTGAAGTGTATAAGATAGCCCTCGTAAGTGACCGGCGATTCTGGTCGAAACTTATCAAACAGAACAGTCAAGATCTGCCTGCTCACATTTCAGCCAGCATTGTACTGAAAAATAAAATAGTTAAAAAAGACCCGCTCGATAAAGGTTTGAGAAAGATCCTCAACTTCGGTCACACGGCCGGTCACGCGCTTGAAAGTGCCTCGTTTTTGTGCAATAAACCGCTTCTGCACGGTGAAGCAGTGCTTGCGGGCATGCTGATGGAGTCGCACCTGTCGTGGCAGAAAAAAATGATCGGGAAAAAAACACTCGATCTCATCACCGGTGCATTCATGGAAAATTTTACCCTTCCGGACATCTCTCTTATTAACGAAGCCGATTTCTTCAGGCTTCTGCAGAACGATAAAAAAAACAAAAACAAACAACTGTTGTTTTCTTTGCTGAACGACATAGGATCGTGCAAAACGAATGTGGAGGTTAAGGAGCCACTCATAAAAAAAGCTTTTGACTATTATAAGCGCCAGGCCCATGATCAGGATTGAAGCGCCGCGGGAATCTATCCGCGGAGACGTGGTATTGCCCGGCTCAAAAAGTATTTCAAACCGGCTTTTGGTTCTCAACCATTTAATTCCTTCGCCCCTTAACCTTCAACACCTCTCCGCTTCTGAGGATACTTTGCTTCTTCAGTCCGCACTTAAAAAAATAAAGTCGGGCAACACTGCTCACATCGATGTGAACCATGCGGGAACCGATCTTCGTTTTTTGACTGCACTTCTGGCAGTTACACCAGGACAATGGACCATCACCGGTTCTGACCGGCTTAAACAAAGACCCATTGTTTCATTGCTTGATTCGCTGCGCGCGCTTGGGGCAGACATACACTGTTTCGAAAAGAAAGATCATCTGCCTTTAAAGATCAATGGAAAAAATATTCCGGGCGGCCATGTTTCGGTAGACACCTCGTTAAGCAGCCAGTTTGCCTCCGCATTGCTCCTCATCGCGCCTGCTCTGCAAAATGGGATTGAGTTGTTCCTGCGCGGAGAAGTCGCTTCAAGGCCATATATTGACATGACCATCTCCCTTTTAAAACTGTTTAACGTTGACGTTTCGACTACCGGAAATTCCATCATCGCCAAAAAATCGAAGGATCTGCCTTTAAAAAAAACAATCCAAATTGAAGGTGACTGGTCGGCCGCCTCCTACTGGTTCAGTGTTTGCGCCCTGGCACCAGATTCTGAAATCACCCTGAAACCATTGTTCCGGCTAAGCGACCAGGCCGACTCGGTACTGCCGCTTTTATATCAGCAACTCGGCGTCGGTTCAGAATGGAAGAACGATGAACTCGTTCTGAAGAATGTCAACACAAAGGTTAATGTTTTCACTTATGATTTCAGCCGTTGTCCGGACATTGGCCAGACCGTGGCGGTTACCTGCTTCGCTCTTGGCATTGAAGCCAGGCTGACCGGCCTAAAAACACTCAGACTGAAAGAAACAGACAGGATTACCGCGCTGGAAAATGAACTCACAAAATTCGGCGCAAAAATTGAAAGAGGCGCGGACTATATCTCTATATCAGCGGGAGCTAAAGATGCAATGGTTAGTGCGCCTCTGGTTGAAACCTACAACGATCACCGCATGGCCATGAGTTTCGCGCCATTGGCGCTGAAATACAAGACCGTGCAGATCAACGACCCCGATGTGGTGGTTAAATCCTACCCTTCGTTCTGGAGCGATTTGCAATCACTGGGTTTTAATGTAATTTTATCCGCTTAAGAATGGCCTTTTTCGCATCAGATAAAAAAACCGCAACCGGGGCAGAAATGTCTTTTCTCCAGCACCTCGAAGAACTGAGGTGGCACCTGGTGAGAAGCGCTATCGTAGTGGTTGTGTTTGCCATTGCCGCGTTTACTTTCAACGATTTTATTTTTGACACCGTTATTTTCGGGCCTCTGCGGCAGGATTTTATTTCTTACCGTGCCATGTGTTCGCTCGGACACAAGATGGGTGCCGGAGATGTGATGTGTCTTGTAGTGAAAAACCAGCATCTTCAAACGCTCAGCGCTTCCGAGCAGTTTTTTAACCACATGTGGATCTCCTTTCTTTGCGGCCTTATTCTTGGTTTTCCGTTTATACTCTGGGAACTCTGGAAATTCATCCGTCCCGCTCTCAAAAATCAGGAAGTAGGCCCGGTAAAAGTTTTTGTCATGATCGCTTCGGTTCTTTTTCTCATTGGAATATTTTTCGGCTACTTTTTGCTTTTCCCAATGAGTTATAACTTCCTGGTCAATTACCAGGTTTCTTCCAGCGGCATTGTGCAAACACAAAATACGTTCGATGATTATGTATCCCTCATCAGTACCATGGTACTGGTGTCGGGCATCATTTTTGAAATGCCTGTGCTGGTGTATTTCCTTTCACGCATGGGCATCATTACACCCGAATTCATGCGCCAGTACCGTAAACACGCAGTAATTGTTATTCTTATCGCCGCAGCGGTGATCACGCCAAGTCCCGACGTTACATCACAAATGATCGTCGCCATTCCAATGTACATGCTGTATGAATTAAGCGTATTCGTTTCGGCATGGACCATTAAAAAACACGCAATAACAAAATAAGATGTCACAACAGGTAAAAGAATTCAACGATTACCGTTCAAAAATGAACGAGGTGATACTGGGAAAAGACAATCTCGTGATCAAACGCCTTTTTAACCTCGACACCCAGACCTATGCCGAAGGAGCGCTGAATGTAAAAACCAAAGAAATGCTGGGACTGGTGGCCAGCATGGTGCTGCGTTGCGACGACTGCATAAAA
>CAZFCR010000001.1:0-37837 GCA_964517305.1 uncultured Akkermansia sp. | reverse complement strand
TCTGGCAGAAAAGGTTCTTTTCAAAGAAAGCCGCATTGTAAAAAAGTTGCCGAAATAAAAAGCGAATCAGATTAAGAAAAAAAATAATTTCTATATTGCCGGTGTAAACACCCGCTTATGAGAATTCTTTTTCTGTTTCTAATGCTCGGCACAGCCTTTAATACTCTTGCGCAGCTGCCTTCAGTCTATCAAAAAAAATCAAAATCCAGACAACTCGGTGAACAGGCCCGAACAGCAACGCTGGTGGTGGTGATCGAAAACGAGAAAAACGAAGGAGATGCTGCGCTGGTTGACGCAGTAAAAAAGAACTGGCACATTGGTCCGGTGAAATACATGTCGCAACTCGAATTCATCGATAAATTCAAGAACAATAATTTCGACAGGAATCAGCTTTATCTTTTTCACAACCACATCAATTATCTCAACATCCCCACCTCGGTGGCACCCCTTTACAGCGGTTTTTACCTCTGTAGTGACCCTGTAGCGCTTCTCTACAGCAATTCATCAACAAAAAAACCGGCCTATCTTCATTTCTCCGCGAACGCACTCTTCGACAGGCGTTACAAAGCTTCGAACGGCTATTTTTTGCTGATGATAAAAAATTTCGACCACGATATCCGCTTCTGCCAGGATGAAAACAACTTTAGCAGAAAATTAAAATATAAAAAAAAGGGGGGCATCACCTATTTTGTGGCGCGCGATGAAATTGCCGCCAAAACAACGCTGCTTGTGAAAGAACAAGTGCAGCGCACAATAAAAAAGAAAACAAAAAAGAAAAAGAAAAACACAAAGCAAAAACCGATGGAGTACATTACCGATGACTTTATCAATAAAAAAAAGCCGGTGGTGGTTTTTCCTGAAGATATTGAACATGCGGTTAAAATTCAGGATCCTCAGATCATGCTTTTTACCGGTGGTTGCCTTTACTCGGCAGAAACAGGCGCAACCCTTGCCACTTCGAGGCAAAAGTCCAATTCAACTCCGAGGCTGGTGGTAAGCGTTGTTTCAACACTTGTGTCGGTAGCCGGTCTGGTTTTTATTCTTAATAAATAAAGGTGCGATGAAAAACTGTTTATACTTTGTGTTATATGCGCCTTTCATGGTGAGGCCCAAATTTACAAGCCAATTCCTTTTCCTGAAAAAGTAAACGATAAATATATTTTTAACCCGTTGAAAGAACAGGAGAAATACCAGAAAAAACTCAAGAAAAAAATCCCGAAAAAACAACTCGAACCATTTACCGTTGCTGCTACTTTTTCGAAGGCCAGGGTATTTACGGAGGGAGAAGTATACCTCAGCTGGACAGCGATGGAAAACTATCTGAATCAGGTGCTCGATTCTATTATGCCTGCCAACCTCGCCGCCAAAAATATACAAGCCTACGTTGGCCGGAGCAGCGATATCAATGCTTTTTGTCTTTATGACGGGACGATGATCGTAAATGCGGGTCTGCTTGCCGAAATTAAAAGTGAAGCGGCACTTGCGGCAGTGATGGCACACGAACTGTCGCACTTTATCAAAAACCATGCACTTGCGCAATTCAAAAAAAGAAAAAAGCCAAAAAAAATAACTGAAAAAAACTGGCTGAAAGAAACCATCACCACTTCAGGATTTAGCCAGGAAAACGAACTTGAAGCCGATAAACTTGGTTTTGACATTGTAAGAAACGCGGGATATGACGTTGCCGAAGCCGGTACCACTTTTGAACTGATTGCCCGCGAAGCAGAATACAGGGGCAAACGCCTGAAAAGTTCACTTGCCAATACCGACACGCTTACGATCAATACCCGGATCGGAAAAGTGAAAGTGAACACGCTTGAAAAAATGATGAACTCCCATCCCGATCTGAAAGAAAGAAAAGAAAGTCTGGATTTATACATCAAGTCAAATCCGCAAACCAAAAAGCAGAAATTTAAAATGGACGAAGACCTTTTTAAAGCCCTGCAGAATCAGGCCCGTCTTGAATCAGTTTCACTTGTATTTGACAGAAACAACTACAGGGAATGCCTCGAACGCGCTTTTACCTATCACCTGTTCCATCCGGCTGAACTCACCTACTCCTATTATACTGCAGAATCTGTGCGGCGACTTTGCCTGCTCGATTTCAGGCTGAGGAAAAAGGGATTTCTCGCAGAGACGTTAACTAACGAAGGTTTTAAAGAAGGTGAAGGGATTTTGCACGACCTGCGTTACCTCGTCCCCAACCAGGAAACATATCAGCGCATCAAAGCAACTGAATTGCTTTCCAAAAGCCCAGGGTTCGAAACCTACCGCGAAGCGTTTGAATTTTTTACAAAAAAACTGGAAGCAAGGAACTATGGTGAAGTTCATCTGATGCGCGCTTTATTCGAGAACAATCCCGGCAAAAGAAAAACCAATGTGGATAAATATCTTGCCCTGGCAAGCGCCGAACACAAAGAATACGCGAAACATTATCTTAATAACACACTCACTGAAGCAGTTTCGCAACATACCGGCGAAATAGTGATGATCCCCCAAATCAACTTTCTGAGCATAGATAACCTCGGTAAGAATGGGTTCTATTTCAAAAAAACAGAAATAGCCGGCAAAGAAATGGCGAATCTGTTTGCAACAGGCTTCGCCAATAAATTTAGCGACACAAAAACTATCTCAATGCCCCTCGCTGCCACCCAGAATTTTAACACGCTATACAAATACCAGAATGTGATTAACACCAGTCTCTACGGCAAGCGTGATGAAAACGAAGGGTACGAAGTTGTACACTATTATAAAGAACTGGAAGATGAAGATTACGTGGGCAAAACGGATATTTTCAGGTTAAGTCCGGATTTATGGGAGTTTTTTAACAGCAATCGTATCAAGGCCATCACACTTGCTGCGTACACCAGGTATACCAACCGGTCGACTCAGAAACTGAAAGTTTTTTATCTTTTTATGGGCCCCCCCGGCTGGATCACTTCTTTATCACTGACTGCCAATTACAAACAACTCACCATGCTCAGCTACGACTCTAAACTAGGAACAGTTTATCTCAGCGAAGATTTCAGGCGCTACAAACTTCGTTCTGCCAACGCAGTAAGGATGTTTCGTAAACTGCGCGAGCAGCGGGAGGACGATATCAAAGAGTACCTTGAGAAATTCTGATTACATGGTTTTGATCTCAGCTACCAGTTCAACGAGGGCTTTTTTAGCATCCCCGAAAAACATAGAACACTTCTGATCATAAAACAGCAGGTTGTCGATGCCCGCATAACCCGCGTTCATACTGCGTTTGTTCACGATCACGTGTTTTGCGCGGTCAACCTCAAGAATTGGCATGCCATAGATCGGTGAAGAAGGATCCGATTTTGCGGCAGGATTCACCACGTCGTTGGCGCCCACCACCAGCACCACATCTGTCTGGTCAAACTCAGGATTGATCTCGTCCATCTCAACCAGCTTGTCGTAACTTACATTACTCTCGGCCAGCAATACGTTCATGTGTCCAGGCATCCTTCCTGCAACGGGGTGAATGGCGTACTTCACTTCCACACCTCTTTCTTCGAGAAGATCCTCAAGTTCTTTGATGATGTGCTGTGCCTGGGCCACGGCCAGACCGTAACCCGGAACGATCACTACTTTTTTAGAATAGTTCATCAATACCGCAAGGTCTGTTGTTGAAATATCCTTGATCGAGCCCTTTTCGCTGTCGCCCGCAGCGGCGGCTGCACCGCCACCAAAAGCGCCGAAGATCACACTTGAGAGGGAACGGTTCATGGCTTTACACATGATCACGGTAAGTAAGGTTCCTGCGCTTCCCACAAGAATACCGCCGGTGAGCATCACTTTGTTATCATAGAGAAATCCGCCAAAAGCAGCAGCCAGACCGGTAAACGAGTTTAAGAGGGAAATCACAACCGGCATGTCGGCACCACCGATTGGCACTGTAAAAAGAACGCCGTACAGAAGCGCGGCGGCAAACAACAGATAAGCAAGCATCATGTTGCCGCCTGATACCACGATGTAAGCGCCGAACGCGAGCGTGCCCAGCATCACCAGCAGGTTAATGATGTTATAACTTGGTAAACGCAGCGGTTTGTTCATGGTGCCGTTGAGTTTAAGGTAAGCGATAATACTTCCACTGAAAGACACGGAGCCAATTATGAGCCCTGCGATGATGGCGGTCATCATCCCATACTGCGATTCAAGCGGAGTGTGGGCCTGGTGATAAAAATGATTTAATTCAATGAGAGAGATGAGGGCCGCGCAGGCGCCACCCATGCCATTGAACATACTCACCAGTTCAGGCATTTTGGTCATCTGCACTTTTTTGGCAGTGAGCCAGCCAATAACAGTACCCAAAGCAATGGCGCCGAAAATAAGCGCGTAAATCACAACCGGAACCTGGTAATTGATGTCTACAACGCCGTTATCGCGTTTCTGAAATAATACGATGGTGCCCAGAATGGCGATGGTCATTCCCACTGCGCCAATCAGGTTGCCCTTGCGTGCGGTTTTGGCATTGCCCATCATTTTAAGGCCCAGAATAAAGGTAACCGAACCAATGAGGTAACAGATTTCGAGTAAAGAATTTTTCATGTTAAATGTATTGAACGCGCAGCGTTTATTTTTTTAAAGTCTGAGATCTGTATTATTTTTTCTTGAACATTTCGAGCATCCTGTCGGTTACAACAAAACCACCTACTACGTTCAGCGTTCCCAGCAACACAGCAAGGAATCCAAGCGCCAGAGAAAGGTAATCGGAGGGATCGACATTCAGTAGCACGTAAATGGCACCTACAATCACAACCCCATGAATGGCGTTGGCACCGCTCATTAGTGGCGTGTGGAGTACGGTAGGTACGCCACCGATCACTTCGATGCCAACAAAAACTGACAATACAATAAAATAGATCATCTCGCGGTGCGCGGTGAACAGATCAAAAATTCCTCTGATGGTTTCCATGTTGTTTTATTAAGATTTGATTAAGCGATCATTTTGTTACCGTTGTGAACGATAAGACTGCCCTTTGTGATCTCTTCCGAAAGATCCCATTTAAACCCGTCTTTATCGGCAAGGTGATACAATAAGGTCTGAATGTTTTTTGCGTAAAGGTCGCTGGCGTTCATTGGCAGAAGAGAAGGAATGTTGCCTTCGCCGATAATGGTAACGCCATGTTTCACTACGTTTTTATTGAGTTCGCTGCCCACCACGTTGCCGCCCTGTTCAACTGCCATATCCACGATCACCGATCCAAAACGCATGCTTTTTACCATGTCATCGGTTACCAGCACCGGCGCTTTGCGGCCGGGGATCAAGGCTGTGGTAATCACGATATCAGCTTCTTTAACGTGTTTTGAAACCAGCTCCTGTTGTTTTTTCAGAAATTCGTCGCTCACACCTTTTACATAACCGCCTTCCATTTTGATAGAAGCATCGCCGGCCACTTCAATAAATTTGCCGCCAAGCGATAAAACCTGTTCTTTGGTTTCAGGACGGATGTCGCTCACCTCCACCACGGCTCCCAGACGTTTGGCGGTGGCGATGGCCTGCAGACCGGCCACACCGGCACCAAAGATCACCACCTTGCAGGGTTTGATCGTTCCCGCGGCTGTTGTCATCATTGGTAATATTTTTCCTATTGTGTCGGCAGCGAGCAATACGGCCTTGTATCCACCCAGATTAGCCTGCGATGATAACGCATCCATTTTCTGGGCCCTTGAAATACGCGGCACCGCGTCCATGCTGAATGCAGAGATACCCGCTTTGGCACAAGCATCCACAAGCGCGGGGTTGCTCAAAGCCCACATAAATGAAATGAGCACTGCTCCTTTCTTCATCAGGGTTATTTCTTCTTCCGAAGGAGGATTTACTCTCAGTAATACGTCTGACTTGGCATAAAGATCTGCTCTTGAAACCACTGCGGCTCCGGCATTCTGATAAGCGTCATCGTTATAAAAAGAATTTAACCCTGCTCCCGATTCGATCTGAACTTCAAAACCTTTTTTAATCAGGTCTTTCACCACATCGGGGTTAAGGGCAACGCGGTTCTCTTTAAGTTTGGTCTCTTTGGCAACACCAATGATCATAGGAAAAAATTTTAGCAAATAAACATCTTTTTTGTTGTAATCAAGCCCATAGTTTTTAACAAAAAAATGCCTATTTTAAAAGGCCCGGGCGTCTTAATCTGGTCCTTTCGATGCTCCTTTCGTGGCGCCATTTCTCGATATTGGAAAGATGCCCGCTTAAAAGGATCGGGGGTACAGCCCAGCCGTTGAATTCAGCGGGACGCGTATACACCGGAGGAGCCAGTAAATCATCCTGAAATGAATCGCTGAGGGCAGAAGTCTCGTCATTTAAAACCCCCGGCAATAACCGGATAATAGAATCACTCAGCACGGCCGCAGGCAATTCACCGCCACTGAGAACATAATCCCCAATGCTGATCTCACGGGTGATAAAATGCTCGCGCACCCTTTCATCCACCCCCTTGTAATGACCGCAAAGGATGATGATGTTTTTTAAAAGCGACATTTCGTTGCTGATCCTCTGGCTGAGAACATCGCCGTCGGGCGACATGTAGATCACCTCATCGTAATTTCTTTGTGACTTCAGATGGTTGATACAGGCCGCGATAGGCTCTATCATGAGTACCATGCCCGCCCCTCCGCCAAAAGCGTAATCGTCTATCTGTTTTTGTTTATTGGTTGCGTAATCCCGAAGATTAACGGTGTTTATTTCTGCCAGGCCTTTCGCGATGGCCCTTTTCATAATGGAGTGGCTGAAAGCGCTGCCCAGAAGTTCGGGAACAGCACTGATGATATCTATTCGCATGGCCAAAGATAAAGGAATTTACGAAGGCCGTCTGCTTAACAATTTGATAATATTCGGGTAAACACGGCTTGTTAACCCGGCACTAACTTTACCTCCATGAAAAGGCTTCTCCTCTTATCTTTTTTTCTCCTCAGCTTGTCGCACCAGGCCGGTAATTCAGACAAAGAAAAAAAGGCCGCCAAAGTGATAGCAGGCCGTGTAACAGATCAGTCCGGACAAAATGTTGCGGGCGCTAAAATTTGTGTGATCGAAACGGGAGAAACATTTTATGCCGATCTCGAAGGTCGTTTTCAATTAACAGTAAAATCAGATAAAACCTACTCTATCCAGGTGAATACCATCGGCTATGTTCCCGCTCAATACAAATCAACCGAGCTCAGCGCCTTCTCTCAGCTGAGTTTAGAGGAACTTTGAACCGGCTGCCAGACCTCAAAAGTAAATTTTAGGTTAAGTTTTTATTACCCCATTGTTTCCGGTGCATTATCTCAATATCTTTGATTAAAGGAAATTTTTCCTCTGTCATTTAAACCCCCGCACCATGAAAAATATGCTGATCACCGCGCTTCTCCTGGCAAGCATGAGCTGCCTGAACGCACAGACAAAAAACAACGAAGGACTTTATACGGATGGCGAGGGAAATCTGTTCACAGGAAAGATGACCACACGAACTGAGCTCAGGATCTCAGAATTTGAAGTGCGCGAGGGTATGGTGGAAGGAGAAGTCAAATATTATTATGCCTCAGGTCAGTTAATGGAAACCGGATCTTTTGTAAAAGGCCAGAAAAACGACAAATGGACCAGGTACAGTGAAACCGGAAACATTGAAGCCATTGCGTTTTACAAACTGGGAAAAAAATCGGGAACCTGGCTGGTTTATGATGATAAAGGCAAGAAACGTTTTGAGATGAATTACGAGAACGGAGAAAAAACCGGTACCTGGACCAGCTGGGATGAGAACGGCGCCGTGGCCAGCGTAAAAGACTACGGTAAACTCAATTAAATTTTTTATCCCGAACTGTTGAACGCCCGTCGTCCTTAGCGGATTCAACGCGTCTGACTCTTCCTTTTTCTTTTATTCAGCCAAAACGCAACGAATGCGTACCTTTGCCGCATGAATTTGCTCTCTGTTAACAATTTATCCAAGTCTTACGGCAATAAAACCCTTTTTAAAAACATCAGCTTTGGCATCAGCCACGGTGATAAAGTGGCGCTCGTGGCCAAAAACGGCTCAGGCAAAACCACGCTGTTCAAAATTCTGAAAGGTGTTGAAATCCCTGACAGTGGTGAGGCAGTGTTCCGCAAAGGCATCAATGTGGCTTTTCTTGACCAGAACTTTAACCTCGATGAATCCCTTACAATTTCCCAGATCTTAACCTCGGCCGATAATAAATTTGTTAAGTGTATCAATGCTTACGACGAGGCGCTCGCTGAATCTGAAAAAAATCCGACACCTAAAAACATGCAGCGTTACGATGAAGCCCTGCACCAGATGACGGAACTGAATGCCTGGGAATATGAAAATAATCTGAAAGAGATTCTTTCCCGTCTTGAAATCAGCAACCTTGATCAGCCGGCAGCAAGTTTGAGCGGTGGTCAGAAAAAACGCGTGGCCCTTGCACTTGTACTCATCAACAAACCCGATCTCGTGATCATGGATGAGCCAACCAATCACCTGGACATTGACATGATTGAATGGCTTGAACGTTACCTGCAAAGTTCTGAACTGAGCCTGCTGCTGGTAACACACGACAGATACTTTCTTGATGAAGTGTGTGACAGCATTATTGAGCTTGATAACGGCGATCTTTTTGAATACAAAGGTGATTTTGAATACTACCTCACCAAAAAAGCGGAGCGCGAAATGATCAAAAGCGCTGAAATTGATAAAGCCCGCAATTTATACAAACGCGAACTTGAATGGGTGCGTAAAATGCCTAAGGCGCGTGGCACCAAAGCCAAATACCGGGTTGATGCTTTTAGTGAAATTGAACAGAAAGCCCGTCAGAAAAAAACAGATAAAAAAATTGAACTCAGCGTAAAGATGGAAAGGCTGGGATCCAAGATCGTTGAGCTGAACAGGGTGAGCAAAAAATTTGGCGCCAAAACCATCCTCAATCCTTTTACCTACACGTTTATCAGTGGTGAAAAAATAGGTATCGTTGGAAAAAACGGCGTTGGAAAATCTACCTTATTAAAGATCATTCTCGGCGAACTGCAACCCGACACCGGAAAAGTGCAAACCGGCGACACTGTTGTATTTGGGCATTATTCACAGGGCGGCATTCAACTTAACAACGACAAACGTGTACTTGAAGTTGTAAAAGACATTGCCGAATTTATTCCATTGGCCAACGGCAGCAGTTTATCCGCCAGTCAGTTGCTTACTCGTTTTAACTTTCCTCCTGATGTGCAATACAGCTTTGTAAGCAAATTAAGCGGCGGTGAAAAACGACGTCTGTATCTGCTGACCATCCTCGTTAAGAATCCTAATTTTCTTATCCTCGATGAGCCTACCAATGATCTTGACATTGTGACGTTACAAACACTGGAAGAATTTCTCGATGAGTTTAAAGGCTGCGTGCTGATTGTAAGTCACGACCGGTATTTTATGGACCGCCTCGTTGATCATGTATTTGCTTTTGAAGGTGACGGCGAGATCAAAGATTTTCCGGGCACTTACACCGATTACCGGATCTGGAAACAGGAACAACCCCTGATTAAACCATCTGCTGTTGCTGAAACGGCTGTTGAAAGCCCATCCGCGCCTGCCGAAGAAAAATCTGCAGCAGCAGCACCGGCAAAATCGCTTAAAAAATTATCCTTTAAGGTGCAGCGTGAGCTGGAAGAACTTGAAAAAGAAATTCCCATGCTTGAGGAAAAAAAACTGCGCATTGAAGGACAACTTGCGAGCGGGATCACCGACTACAACGAAATACAGAAACTCAGCACCGAACTTCAGTCGATTAAAGATGCGCTGGATGAAAAATCGATGCGCTGGCTCGAGATACAGGATGAGATGTAAACCGGAAAAACGCCGCTAAAATCAGGTGGCGCTGCCTTTTACAACTGTTTTAATGAATTTACTGGCGAATACAAAATCACTTAATTCCTGATTGTTGGTATTAAAAATCTGTGATTTATCCCCGGTCCACCAGTTCTCCCCTTTGTATACAAACATGATGTTTTCACCAATCTCGATCACGCTGTTCATGTCGTGTGTAACAATAATGGTGGTGATGTTGAACTCGCGTGTAATGTCCTGGATCAGGTCATCAATCACGATGGATGTTTTGGGATCAAGGCCGGAATTAGGCTCATCACAAAAAAGATATTCGGGATTATTCGCAATGGCCCTCGCCAGTGCTGCGCGTTTTTTCATCCCGCCGCTGAGCTCAGCAGGATAGAGGTCGTTCTTTCCCTCAAGTTTCACACGTTGAAGACAAAAATTAACACGATCGAGTTTTTCTTCTTTCGACAGGTTGGTAAACATGTCAAGCGGAAACATCACATTCTGTTCAAGCGTTTGTGAATCAAACAAAGCGCCTCCCTGAAAAAGCATGCCGATCTTTGTGCGTACATTTTGTTTTTCGTCGTGGGCCATGGATGGAAAATTCTGTCCCTTGTACAATACTTCCCCTGAGTCTACAGTATGCAGACCTACCATCAGTTTTAAGATGGTTGTTTTACCGCAGCCGCTTTCGCCTATGATCAGATTGGTCCTGGCGGGCTGAAATGTAAAAGAAACGTCCTTTACAACATGGCGGTCGCCAAAAGTTTTATTAATATTTTTTATCTCGATCAACGGTTAAGAAAAAGGTTGGTGAGAATGAGTCCGAACAACAGAATAAGAATGCTGCTGTAAACAACGGCGCTGGTACTGCTTTTACCGACTTCGAGTGCGCCCCCGGTTGTATGGTAACCATAATAAGATGAAACAGAGGTAATGATAAAGGCAAACACAATCACTTTTGTGAATGAATAATATAATTTCCAGGGTTCGAAAAAAGCCTGGATGCCGTACACATATTCGTATTCGGAGCAGGCACCGGAAGAAACACCCATGACATAACCTCCCCAGATCCCCAGAAACATACTTAGGGCGATGAGAAAAGGAAAAATGATGATGGCCGCGGCGATCTTCGGAAAAATCAGATAACCGGCAGAATTGATGCCCATGATCTCCAGGGCGTCTATCTGTTCAGTGATGCGCATGGCGCCGATTTCGGAGGCAATGTTGGAACCCACTTTTCCGGCAAGTATAAGGCAAACGATGGTTGGACTGAATTCAAGGATCACACTTTCGCGGGTGGTGAAACCTACTGCATACAGCGGCACCAGGGGACTGGTAAAACTCATGGCTGACTGAATGGCGATGATGCCACCCATAAAAATGGAAATAATGGCGATGATTGAAAGCGAAGAAATACCAATGTTATCGATCTCAAAAATGATCTGACGCACATACATGCGGAGCTTCTGGGGTTTTTCAAACACCCTTGTCATCAGCAGAAAATAACGGCCTATGTGAAAAAAAGGATTCATCTGGTTTGCACCTCCTTCTCCTGATCCATTAAAAAACCTGTAACACCGAAACGGTCTGAGTTGCTCATAAACAAACCAAAAGTACTAAAATAATCACTTATATTTGTAGCGCAAAATGATTAAAAGATACCTCATCTTATTCTCGGCGCTGGCACTCGTAATGTGCAGCATGGAAAGCTGTTTCCTGAAAAAGAACCGCTGCGACACCTGTCCTTCGCATTCAAAACGCAAGCGCTAATTATCTAAACATTTTCTCAATAAGCCACTTCTGCATGGAGTCCTACGCCAGCAGATTCCAGTTTTTCCCATTTACCCTGACTGGCATTCCGGAAATAAGTTGTACTGCCGAATAATTTTGTAGAAAACGTTAGTTTACTAGCATCACCCAGATCTTTGATCCATTCAACGGAAATAAAAACATCGTCGCTCACAAAAATATTGTAACCCGAAAGATCAACGCTGATAAGACCTTCTTTTGCGCCAGGTTCAATGATCACATTTTGTTTTAAAAGGTTTTCGCCCGGCGCGCCGGAAGGGCTCACTGCATAAACGTTGAGCCTGAATACCGGATCATGTATTGGATTCTGAACGATGTTGAGAAAAAAGCGCCGGATCTGTGTGTCGGGACTTTTGATCTTCAGTTTCACGGCTATCTCACTGCCCAGCGCGTTGCGTTTAAATCCCGCGGTGACTTTTTTTGTGGTAGTAGCGTTACCCAGCACAGTTATTTTTGTTTTGTTAGCCTTTACCGTGATCTCCCCGAGCGTCTGAGCATGCTGTTGCAAAACAATGTTGTGCTGGTTACCCGGTTTAAAATAAAATGTAAAAGGCTTGTAGCCAATGATCGATACCTTAACGGGTTCTGAGGCCAGGGAATCGGGCACGATGAAACTGAATTCGCCCTTCTCGTTAGTGACAGAACCCGCACTTTTGCCAGGAATACCAATGTTTACAAACTCCAGCGGTTCACCACTGAGGCTATCCCGCACCTTTCCTGTACATAATTTTTGCGCGCCGAGCGAACCCGACAAACAACATAAAAACGCGAAGCATAGAATTCTCAGCATAACATGGTTTTTTATAAGACGCTCGCTGCAGGTGAAAAGTTACAGCAATTACCAGACACTAATATCTGTTTTGTCCGGATCCGTGATCATCAACGGGCATCCATGATGTTTTTATCTCCTGCAGATCCATGATCAGATAAGGATCTGCGCTCTCAGCCTTTGTCCAGTCGCGGTTCCATTCAACAAAACGCTTTACATTGGTGGCACAATTTTCCATCGCGATCTTTTTTGATGTCGCATTTTCCCCGCAATACACAATGGCATTCACGTCCATGTGCGATGAAAAATGAGTCAGTAATTCTTCCTCCGAACCAGTAAGTAAATTAACGACTCCGGCCGGCAAATCAGAGGTGGCCAGCACTTCTGCAAAAGTTACAGCGGCAAGCGCCTGATTCCAGCCAGCCAGCACAACGCAGGTATTACCGCCGGCAAGCACCGGGGCGAGCGTACTCACAAGACCCAGTAATCCTTTATCTCCGGGGGCAATCAGCGATACCACTCCGGAAGGCCCGGGAACAGAAAAATTATGAAATGGTCCTGATACAGGGTTAACACTGCTGAATACCGATGCATACTTGTCGCACCAGCCTGAATAATAGACCAGGCGGTCAACGGATTTTGCCACTTCCTCAACAGCTTTCTTTTTTGTAAGTCCCTGCAGGATCAGCTCTTCTGTAAACTGCGTATGTCTTCCTTCCAGCATTTCGGCCACACGGTAAAGTATCTGCGACCGGTTAAAAGCTGTGCGGCCACTCCAGCCGGGAAAAGCAGTCCTAACGGCTACCACGGCATTCCTGAAATCTTTTTTAGAACTCTGACAAAGGTTCGCAATCACAGTTCCTCTTTTATCACGCAATTCGTAATAACGCCCGCTTTCGGAACATTGATGCGTTGCATGAACCGCTAAGTAAAGGAAAAAACCGCGTACTGAAACGAATTTAAAAAGGTACAAAAGTGAGTCCCAGCATAAAATTAAAACGCTGCGACGGATAACGTTCCCAGCGGTAATAACGCTGATTGGCTATGTTATTGAACCGCACGAAAAAACTCATCATTTTACTGTAACGGTATTCCGCTTCCAGGTTCATGTCGGCCCAACCACTGATCAGTTTTGGTTTCAGTGAATATACGCCCTCTTCTGTGACCTCGGTGAGCGCCCACTGACGGCCCATCACAAAAAGATCGGCTTTAAGAATGATCTTGCTTTGCAGATTATAAATGGTGGTGAAGGTCATATCGAACTCAGGCTTATGATAAGGTCTCACAAGATTTTTGGTTTTGTACAGGTAATAATTTCCGCCGGCGATAAGATTCCATTTTTCTCTCAGCTGGTATTTGATTTGCGCGCTCAGGTTCAGAAGTGTGGTGTTGTCGTAAACAATACTGAAGCGGTTATAAACCTGGTTCAGGCCACCGTAATTCATCACAAAAAACTGCAGGCTGTCGTAAACAGAGTATGTTACCTTGGCATCATAAGAAGTATTGCTGCTGATGTTTCCCCTTAAACCGCCAAACAGATTCATGCGATTGTTGGTGTTGACGTAATTGATCGTGGTGTCGATAAACGGATTTTGGTTGCTCAGACTTCTCAGGCTGTTTTTCAAAAGACCGCCTGTAACACCTGCATAAGTTATTATCAGGCTTTCATCGCTGTCTTAATAAACATTGAGTTTCGGATAAAAATAAAAACGGCTCCTGCCTTTAAAATTATCCAGTGTTCCGTTTAAACCGATATCAGCATGCCATTTTTTACCATTCGCTTCAAAAGAAGGACTTAAACCAATCATCAGGTCGTTGAGCGTATCGGTGCCCTGTTTGTGATTATAAAAATCAGTGAAAAAATGTACGTTCAGCTTTTCCTTGTTGAGGAACATGCTGGTAAAAGCCTCGGCTTTGATGTTGTTTTCAGCTTCTTTGTGAAGATTCTGGAGATTGTAAAACCCAAGTCTGATGTCATGATTGATGTGTGTGCTGTCGGTATAATGGCTTAATAAACGCAACCGGGGCTCGATGAGCTGGTAACGTTGCCGTGTAAAATCGCGCTCGAGTTTATTCAGACTGGTATCGTATCCATAATAGTGCACTGCATTGCGGCTATAATTCAGATCTCCCGATAAAGTATGTTTCCTGTAAAACCGTTTTCCGAATATACTTGCCTCGTTGTCACTGAAACCGCTGTATCCCACATCACGCAAGTGCGCGCTGCTGGAAAAATGTTTTAAGCGGCCGCCATAATTCATGTTCTTTGAACGGGTGTTGGCGATCCAGAATTCCCCATACGGCATGTTGTAAATAGGTGCGTATCCTACCTTGAGCAACGAGTGGTAAAGTTTTGACAGTGGTTCATTCTGCAATTTGGCCGGAGCAATCGTTTGAACCTGGTACTTTGGAAAAAGTGGTTTGCTCGTGATCGGATAATTGATGTTGCGGATCCTTTTTACGGTATCAGTAATCTCAGGAACGTCAGAAAACTTCACCGCATCCTTGATGCTCGGCTGAAACTGACTCTGCGCCTGATAGATCTGTTCATCGAGTCCGCCCTGGGCCACACTCGCTGCGACAAAAACAATCATCAGCAGAAATACAAGAAACCATTCGATCCTGGTTTTTTGTTCAGCATCAAGACTGATGTTTTTATCCTTTTCTGTATGTAAAAAATTGGTTAAGTTCATTTTAAAATATTTTACTGTTCGTCGTTGCTGTTGTTGAATAATGAACTGTCGCGCTGGTTCGTATTAAAATCGAGCCTGAGTTCGTTCACAGCTGGAGCGGCCTGTTTCGCTGCGTTTTCTTTTTCAGTGATCTCCTGAAGTTTTTTATTGGCCTGGTCGATAAACTCCTGTTTGGGTTTGTTTTCGATGATCGTAGCAAGAATGATTTTTGCTTCTGCCAGCTCACTGGTGGCGATGTAGGCATCCGCCAGCAGCAGCATGCCTTTGTTCCGCCATTCGTCGTTGCTGTAAGGGTAACCGATCAGATCGTTAATGGTTTTGTTGATGATGGTTTTATAATCCTGTTTTGCGTACTGAATAAGTGCAATGTGATAATAGGCTTCGGCTCCTGTCGCGTTTTTGGCATTTTTAGTGATCTGCCTGAACTCAAGCAAAGCATCATCGTAACGTTTGGTCTCGTACAGGGATTTGGCTTTGATGTAACGTGCCTCGCTGGTTTGTTGCGGGCTCAATTTCTCAGTGGCCATTACTTTGTTGGTTTCAGTGAGCGCGGTTTCAAAATCGTTCAGAAAAAACGCGGAACGCATGGCGCCCAGACGACCGGCAGTTTTGTTGGCCGGAGTTTCAGCAACGTCCTGCAACTTTAAAAACAGCGGAAGCGCCTCAGTATACTTTTTATTTTTATAATAAAGATAAGATGCCTTGCTCAACGATACTTCTGAATAAAGATTCCGGCCCTGTTCGATCACATACAGATAACCGGCCAGCGCCTTGTCGAAATCATTACGGCTGTACGCGCACTCCGCACTGTTGAAACGGGCTTCTGTGATGTATCTGCCGTTCGGGAATTTTGTCGCGTAAGCATCCCATTTAGGTTCCGCGGACACACAGTTCTTTTCGTTGTAATAAGCTTCGTAAGCCGCCGTGTAGGTTGCTTTCTCAATCTGGTTCTCGCTGAGCGGATTGCCAACAGACGCAAAATAGGCCTCCATTTCTTCAACATTGCCTTTCGCCTCAAATATTTTTTTGATCGCCTCCAGAACATCCTTGGCGGCTTCGCTCTTGCTGTCGCGTTTTACAAACTTATCGTAGTATTCAAAAGCTTTATCATCCTGCTTGCGCTCGTAGTAGATGTTTCCCAACTGTGCATAACAGTTATTGGCAAAAGACGAGTTGGGATAGTTCTTGAGGATCTTTTCGTAATAGAAGATGGCGTTCTCCTGATCTTTAAGGTTGTTATAATAGGTATCCGCTATCTCATTGAGTGAAGCCACGAGGTAATTGGACGCAGGATAACGCGATTCGATCTTTTTAAGACCATCCACCTTTTCCTGGTATTTACGGTTTAATCCGTCGCATAGCGCCTTCTGATACAGGGCATAATCCATGTCGATCTTGTTCATGGCAATGGCGGTGCTGTAGTATTCCGATGCCTGAACAAAATCGCGATTCATAAAATAACAATCTGCTGCGCGGATCTGCGCGTCTGCCATTTTATTGTCGTCGTACTGGTTTCGTGTCAGCAAAAATTTCCTGAACGAAATGTTCGCGTTTGTAAAATCGTCTTTTTCGCGGCGGTAAAAATACGCGTAACCCATCGCGTAGTTGCTCAGGTCGTATTCTTTGAGCTGACTCGCACCCTCTGTGACCTGAAACTTTTTCCAGGTTTCAATGGCAGTGGTGTAATCGCGTTTCAGGTAGGCCACTTCACCAAGCCAGTACTGGTTCAGTGAATTCAGTTTAGGATCTGAATTCTGTGCAAGTGACTTTTTAAACTGTTTCTCCGCATTTAAAAGATCGTTGTTGTTAAAAAACTCAATGCCGCGGTAATAGATCAGTTTCTGGTAGGTTACCTTCAGAACAATGTCGATGCTTTCAAGACTCTCCATGCTTTTGATGGCCTGATCGTAATTTTTTGTAGTAGAATAAACATTGATGAGAAAATTATAAACTTCGTCGCTGCGTTTTGACGAAGGATACTCGGAAAGGTATTTGCTGAAACTTTTTACCGCTTCGTTATAAGGACTAAAATCCAGTTCGTAGCTTAACTTCGCAAAACTGAAAAGAGCGTCTTCATTGATGTTTTTGTCGAAGCCTAACTGGTAAGCACTGTAGAAAGCGCTTCGTGCTTTTAACTTGTCACCAAGCTTTACGTAACAATCCGCCATGTGGTACCAGGCGTTCTGAGCCAGACTGTCTTTCCCTTCGGTAGCCCTCTCCAGATATGTAACAGCATTGGCACAATCGTTTGTCTTGTAATAACAATAACCCAGCGCGTAATTGCCCGCTGCATTGTTCACGTTCGTTTTTTTAAGATAACTAAGGGCATTGCCAAAATCTTTCATGTGAAAATAACTTTCACCGATCATCCTGTTGATCTCGCCTTCTTTCTGAATATTTGCACTATCAGCAAGAAGCGAGGGGGCCTTTTTTACCACATCGCTGTATTTGCCCTGCATAAAATAGATCTGGGTAATGTAATAAGGCACAACAGCTCCAAAAGTTTCATCGCCTGTAAGCTTATTAAAACCGCTCAATGCCACTTCATAATTTTTTTCCTTGTAGGAGATGTGTGAATAATAATATGTGGCGGCAGAAGCGTATTTGCTGTTGACTTCCCTGATCTCATGGAAATCAGATTTCGCTTTTTCATCGTTTCCTTCCTGCAAATAACTGTAGCCTCGCTTGAAATAAAATTCAGCGAGCAGATCCTTATCGGTCTTATACAGATCTACTTTATCAAAATACTCGATGGTTTCATCGTATTTTTTTTTGCGGAAATTGGAACTTGCCAGGTAAAAATAAGCGCTGTTGAGTTTGCTGCTCGAAGGATTGTGAGCGATGAACTGCCGCATCAGCCATTCACTGTCCTTGTTAAAGAGCTCTATGCCGCAGGCCGCTGCGTAATATTCCGCGTCGGCAGCAAGCGGTGAAGAAGCAGATACAGTTCTTCTGTATTCGGAAAAAACTTTTTGTGCACTGGCATATTGCTTTTTATCAAACAATTCAAGGCCCTGCTTAAACTGCTGATCCCTGTCGGTATAAAAGGCTGTTCTCTGCGCCTGCAAAAGGATCGAAAAAAACAAAAAATAAAGAATGGCGGCGGTACGCGGGAATTGCTTCATCAAAGGTATAATGAGGTAAAAATTGCTTCACTAAATTTAGTTTTAATAAGAGCCTGCCTTCACCCCGCGGCCCTTTCAGTTATTAACCCGAACATGTTGATATTGGTATAACAGGATCGCGCCTGAAAGTTACATTCATTTTAACTTAGGATTTTGATTTATGAGCGAATTGATCCGGTTTGAGAACGTCACCATTTTCCAGGAAGACCGTCCTGTTATCGGGAACATGGGTTTGCAGGTAAACAAGGGCGAATTTGTCTACCTGCTTGGAAAAACAGGCAGCGGCAAAAGCAGTTTTCTTAAAACACTGTATGGCGATCTCCCGGTGAATACAGGTACAGCGCAGGTTTGCGGATACGATCTGACCCATCTCAAACAAAGGGATATTCCTTTCCTCAGGCGTAAATTAGGCATTGTCTTCCAGGATTTCCAGCTGCTGAGCGATCGCAACATTTTTCACAACCTCAGGTTTGTGATGAAGGCTACAGGCTGGAAAGACGAGAAAAAAATCAAAGAACGGATCAGTGAAGTATTCAGAAAAGTGAATCTTGAGGGCAGGGAAAATAAAATGCCCCATGAACTGAGCGGCGGCGAACAACAGCGGGTAAGCATTGCAAGGGCGCTTGTTAACGATCCCGAACTGATCCTTGCTGATGAGCCAACGGGTAATCTCGATCCGGAAACTTCAGAAGAGATCCTGCGTTTGTTAAAACAACTGAGCGACAGCGGGCGCGCGGTTTTATTTGCCACTCACGACATGCTCGTGTACAATAAATTCAGGTCGCGCACACTGCTGTTCGACAACGGGAAAGTGAGCGAAGGCATTTAACCTCCGCTTCATGAATACAATCTAAAACTAAATAGCCTCGTATTCTTTTTTTACAAAATCCATCAATTCTTTGATGTAAGCGGGGCTGAAGTCGAAACGAATGCCGGCTGCTTCATAAATCTCCGGGATAGACTTTGTGTAACCGAGCGCAAGCGCCTGTTTGTAGTTTTTAATGGCTTCCGCCGGATTGAGTTTGTAGTTGCGCCACACGGCTACAGCGCCAAGCTGAGCAAATCCATATTCGATATAATAAAAAGGCACTTCAAACAAGTGCAGTTGCACCTGCCAGCGGCGTTTCAGATGATCTTCAAGATCTTTAAAATTCACGATGCTGCTGCCAAACTCCTGCATGATGTTCTGCCAGGTCTTGTATCGGCCTTCCGCGTTGTGGCCCGGGTTCTCATAAACCCAGTGCTGGAATTTATCGATGGCGGCGATCCAGGGAAGTGTGTCCATCACCCCTTCCAGCTGCTGACGTTTGGCGCGTTTTAATTCTTCAGGTTTGTCGAAAAACACATCCCAGTGTTCCATGCTGAGCAATTCCATACTCATGCTCGCGAGCTCGGCTACTTCGCTTGGTGGCGACTTAAATTCCACCAGGTCCAGATCCCTGTCTAAAAATGAATGTATGGCATGGCCACCCTCATGCACCATGGTCACGAGGTCGCGGTGCAAACCAACTGAATTCATAAAAATAAAAGGCACATCCGTTTCATACAGCGGATACTGATAACCGCCGGGTGCTTTGCCCAGTCTGCTTTCCAGATCCAGGCGACCCATCTCATCCATTGTTTTGATACAATCTCCGAAAAACGGATCTAGTTTATTAAAACAGGTGATCGTTTTGTCAATCAATTCCCTCGCGCTGCCGAATGGTTTAAGCGGCGGCAAACCTTCTTCATCAACAGAAGTGTCCCATGGCCTGTAATCATCAAGCTTTAACCTGCTTTTTCTCCGCATGTCATGTTCATTCAGCAATGGCACAGCGTGCAGTTTCACCGCTTCATGAAAATCAAGACAATCCTGCACAGAATAATCGAAACGGGCGAGGGCCTGGTGTTTAAAATCCCTGAAATTTTTAAAGCCGGCATTCATGGCCACTTTGTTGCGGATAAAAATCAGTTTGTCGTACAAGTCGTTCAGCGCCGCTTCATCCTGTGCACGGCGGTCCTGCACTTTGCGATACACTTCTTCTCTCACGCCCCGGTCGAGGTCCTTTAAAAAAACAGAAGCTTTCTGCATCGTCATTTTCTCGCCCTTGTATTCTACACTTTGTTCGCCACTGATGGCGCCGAACTGTTGCTCAAGTTCCTGGAGCTGTGTGTTAAGCGGGATATTTTCTTCCCTGAAAAGTTCAATGGCGTTGCGGATGCCGCGCAGATAAATGCTGTATCCAGGTTTGGTGAGCTGATCCTTGTACGGGCTCTCGATGATCTTTTTATTCAACTCGTTGGCAATGGGCGCCATGTTGGGTTCGATGTTCTGAACAAAATCGTTGTAACTGTCGCGGAGAGCAACGTTCGCCGTATCGCAGGTCATTTTAATATACCGCCAGGCCATGTTTTCGCTCACCAGCGCGCTCAGTTCGCTGTAATCTTTCAGCCAGTGTTCAAGCGCGTCTACGGAGCCTATGTCGCGTTGCAGCAATTCGTCGAAATAAGGTTTTAATAAATCCCAGGTAGTTACGGTAAAATCGGGTTGAACATATCTGCGTTGCATAAGTATGGTTTTAAATGAAAAGCCTGAAATTAAAGGATTAATCAGGAAATGTAAAGCCAAAAAAACTGAAGCTAATCAAAATAAACCCGTCCTTTTTCGTTTAATGGCGCTACGTATAACACACAACGCTGCAGACGGGCATCTTTTCCGTACAGGTATTTGAGATAACCCGCAAGACTGTGACGCAGCATTTCAAAATTACGATCGCCTTTTACGGGGCCATTTAATGGATATCGCTGTGTGGTGGTTTTTTCAAAATAATGGATGTGATTCACAAAACTCGTCAGTATGGCTTCATGACCTGCGAGGCGGTTGCGCTCATGCGCTGAGATCAGCGGACCAACTATCTCTGTCTTTTTCAGACTATCACCCTGCGCGTAAAAAGCAAACAGGTAATAATTTTCTGAGGGCGGCGGCGCAAACAATAACCAGTTCTGGTGGAAAAAAGAAGAAACATAAGTGAGCACAAAAGCCGGGTAGTGTTTCCGGGAAAAAGGGCTCACATACCAGCCGACAAATACAAAATGGAGAAACAGCAGGCACAATCCCGCGTACAAAACCACTTTTCTGTGTTTCTCAGTCACAGAATAAAAATAAGCTTTTTAAAAACAAACGCCGGGTTACAGAATCGCCCTGAAGAGCAGAAACAATCCCCCTGAAAGGATGATGGTTACCGGAAGTGTGAACAGCCAGGCCAGCGCGATGGTTTTTACAGTGCCTTTCTGAAGATTTTTTAATCCCTTTTTAGCCACCATTGAACCCGCGATACCAGAAGACAACATGTGTGTGGTACTCACCGGTAAGCCTTTCCAGCTGGCGAGACCAATTCCTATCGAAGCTACAATTTCAGCACTCGCGCCCTGCGCATAACTCATGTGTTGTTTACCGATCTTTTCTCCAACAGTTTTTACAATACGTTTCCAGCCAACCATGGTACCCAGGCCAAGACAAACCGAAATCATGATGATCACCCATGAAGGTGCAAATTCAACCAGTTTTTTACTTGCCTTGATCTCTTTGCCCAGTTCTTTCTGTTCATTAAGACTCAGCGTGAGGTTTCCGCCGTTAATCAGTTTATCGGACCCTTTTGTAATTTTGATGATGTCTTTACGAAGTGCGAAACGGTCCTGTGTTTCAATGTCGGTTGAATTAAAATGCCCCGTTGTTGCGATCCTGAAATGTTCGGCATGCGTCACAATGTCTCTGAAAAGCTGTTTTTCTTTTTTGGCGAGCACGGTGGTGTCGGCTTTCAGGATCAGGGTTTCAACTTTATTCACGTGCGCTTCAATGCTTTGCAGGTTCACGCTCGAATCAACCGCGTAGTGACCCGGCAACACAGCGATGAGAATAAGCATGATCAAACCCACGCCCTTCTGGCCATCGTTCTGACCGTGAAAAAAACTCACCATTCCACAGGTGATCCAGAGCAGCATCCTGATCCAGATCGGCGGTTTTTTACCAGGAATGGGCTCTTTGTAGATGATGTCATTCTTGATGAGTCGTTTAAAAATAAACATTACGATGATGGCCACCGAAAAACCAAGCAGCGGACTTAAAAGCAAAGCCATCCCCGTGTCTTTGGCTTTATCCCAGTTAACGGCGCTTCCGCCGACTTCTCCAGGTAAAAAATAAAAAGCGAGACCGATGCCTAAAATAGAACCAATAAGTGTGTGGGAACTTGAGGAAGGAATCCCAAAATACCATGTTCCGAAATTCCAGATAATGGCACTGATCAGAAGTGCCATCACCATGGCAATGCCGTGATAAGGATTGGCATCCACCAGCACATCCATCGGTAATAAATTTACAATGCCCATGGCTACGGCAATTCCACCCAGCATCACGCCTGCAAAATTGAGGATACCGCTGTAAACTACCGCCACGGTAGGTTTTAAGGAATTGGTGTAGATAACCGTGGCAACAGCGTTGGCCGTATCGTGAAAACCGTTGATGAATTCAAAAAAACAGGCCAGCAGAATACAGAGGATCAGTAATACAGTCAGTGTAGTGTCGAGTCCGAACATGGTAATAAGCTATAAAAGGTGTGTAAAACTAAAGTATATACGTATGGCTAATGTTAAGTTATTGTTAAATTCCTAATTCCACCTGGAAGACCGCGCGGTAGAAACTATTAGTATACTGCTGTGTGGCGAGGTTTCTTTCCCGATTGTACCCCAAGTTAAACTGAGCCTTAACTTTGTGATTATTGAGGTATTTACCTATACCCAGAACATATTCTTCAGTCTGGTTGAACACCGTCAGTTCATCGCGATGCGGACTCACCAACGCCTGACGCACAGCAATCTCCCATTTGTTTTTGAAACAATAACTGAGCTGGTTGTTAATCCCATCGCCGATAGGAACAAATCGTGTTTTTCCGTCGCTTCCCAAAACATAAGGATTAGCAGCATCGCGTCGGATATATTCGCTGTAAAAAGCAAACCCTTTGTATTTAAAAAGCAAATCGGCCATGTAAAGATTAAATGACTTTGCGCCAAGCAGGTCTCTCCCCAGCTGGCCCCCAGTACGAACCGCCTGGTCGTTCAACATATATCCGCCTGCAATACTTAACTTCGGTTTTTCTTCCCGAAGCACATCGCCCTCAAAATAATCTCCGCCCTCGGTAAAAGCGCCCAGCGGCAGAAATTCAAGCCGTGCAGTATAAGCCAGCCCATAATTACTTAAGTTCGAGTTTCTGCCTTCACCGGTAGAAATGGCAGTTTTAAATATCGTTACAAAAGCGCCATTGCCTTTGATTGTATAGTTCGAAAATATCCCAAAATCACGATCTGGTGTAAAGGTGGCATTAACAATAGATCTGTCGTAAAACTGCTGTGAGCCCGAGGAGATCACCCTTTGCCGGTTCCCCGGGAGTTTTGTCTGACCCATTCCTATCTGCCAGTTGCGTGCCGCAGCATAATAAACGACGGCGTCACGGACTACATTGGGACTCACATTCTGGGTGGTAGATTCAGTTACTGACCAGTCCATATCGCCTCTCGAGAAGGACAACTGTAGATAATAACTTAATCTTGGATTTACGACATGACCCGTAAATGATAGACGACAACGTCTTACGCGGCCTTCAAACGACCCTGGGCTCAGATCTTCATCACTAACTGTGTTCATCATAGCACGATTCTGCATCCTGAATCTGATATTCATTGAATAAGAACTATCGGGAGTCGTGAAGCCCAGTCCATTTTTATAGCTGAAATACGGTGAAGGATTTTGAGCCGTAACAGACAGCGATATTATTGTAAATATAATAATCGGAAAAAAGTACTTTCTCATGTTGCTTATTTAAATAGGTGCAAAGTAAATCTTACTAAATCATTTTAAATTAAAGTATATGTTAAGGCATTGTTAAGCATCTGGCAGTTTATTGGGGAAAAAATTGAACAGAAAACCCAATGAAAGGTGTTTTTATACAAAATTTAGTTCTCCTTAGGATAACGATTACTTAACAAGGTTCCTCTCTCTCTCCTTTAATTTTGCCGCTTTATGGCGACTAGTTTACGTTCCTGGCTTATTTTTTCTTTTGTTACCGTTCTTTTTATATGCCTTACTGGTATCGGTCTTTTTTTTCATGCTATTAACCAGTCAAAAAAGTTTGCCGAACTCAATAACCAGCTTAAAACCCTGCGTATCCTGCTGTATGATATCAACAGCCTCAAAGACGAGATCCTTTCCGGCGATCAGAACAACAATCAGTTTTACACCACTCGTTTTTCAGCAACGGAGGTTCGCTTTGCAAAGCTCAGCAGAGACATCCATCAATTGAACAAAAAACTGCGTCACTCCATTCTCATCTCGAAATATAACATGCTGGATAAAAGCAGGGAGCTCAGCGTGAACCTCGACCATTTCACCGACAGCCATGAACAACTTTTTGCGCTGTACAAGATCAAGGGTTTTAAAAACTATGGTCTTGAGGGCGACATGCGTGAATACGCCCATCGGATTTTTGAGTTCGACAACCTTCGTGTGCAACACTTCTGCCTGAGATTGCGGCGGCATGAAAAAGATTTTCTGTTACGGAAAGACCTGACTTATGTGCACCAGTTTAATCAGGTAACAAGCGAATTTATTGCGTTTTTAAAAACAGATCCCGGTCTGGCTTCTCAAAATACAAACGCATTGATGCGCGACCTGTTTTTTTATCACCGTTGTTTTATGCAGTTATCACGCATCGAGAGCCGCATTGGCATCCGCGGCAAAAGCGGATTGCTGAACAAGGTATCACTCGCCTTCTCCCAGGCCGGTGACACCATCGGACAACTGGATGCTGAACTGCAAAAACACGACATGTCCCACAAACAAAAACTGGCTCGTGATACGGTGGTGGTTGTGATTTTACTAATCATTGTGCTGGTTATAACCATGGTTGTGATCACAAGACAGATCAGTAACTCGGTGAAAGGCGTAACGGGCGCGTTCAGCAATTACATTGAGTCTGGTTTTAAATTTGAAGAGGCAGCTTTTTCGCGCTCAAGGATCAAAGAGTTTAACCTGATCAACACCGGTTTTCTGAAAATGGCAAGAGAGCTGAATATTTTTACAAATTTTTTCAGGGAGAAGGTCAATGAGCGCACGCTGGAAATCAGTCAGCAAAAAAATGAGATCCTGGCGCAGCGCCGCCACATTGAAGAGCAATACCATACCCTGTTGCGTAAAAACAATCAGCTGAGCGTACGCAAAAAACTGCTGGTCGCTAAAAATAAAGATATCCGCGACAGCCTGCTTTACGCCAAACGCATTCAGCGGGCCATTCAGTCGGGCTCCTCAGATCTGAAAAACATATTTGCCGATAGTTTTGTATTTACAAAAGCCAAAGACGTGGTGTCGGGCGACTTTTTTCTTTGTTTTACCAACGGCGAACCCGGACAGGAGAAAAAAATGTTAGTAGCGGCCGACTGCACCGGCCACGGCGTTCCCGGTGCCATGATGAGTGTGCTCGGCATCAACACCATTCACAAACACATCAAACAATCCGGCCGTTCAGAACCCGGTGCTATTCTGAACCTGCTCGACCAGGATTTTAACCAGTTGCTGGCCCAGGGCAAAAAAACAGACGACATTGTTGCGGACGGGATGGACATCAGCATTTTTGCTTTTGATGAAAAAGAGATGATTCTTGAGTACAGTGTGGCCAGGTTTGGTCATTTTATTCTCAGGAACGGTGAAATCAGCACACTCAGTACCAGAAAGGTCAGTATTGGTCACAGTTTTTTTGACCACACGGCAAAGGCCTTCGAAACAAACAGGGTACAAGTTGAAAAGGGCGACTGTCTCTACCTTTTCTCTGATGGTTATGCCGATCAGTTTGGCGGGCCCGATAACAAAAAATTCAAACGCAACAACATGAAGGAACTGATTGCCGACATCCATCCAAAGAGCATGGCTTATCAGAAACTCGTATTTAAAGAAACATTTAATGCGTGGAAAGGCAACAACCCTCAAACCGATGATGTGCTGGTAATTGGCATCAGGTTTTAGATGCCGTCTCAGTGAAACGGTTCTCCCGGAACCCCGCCTGGCCAGCCGCCCGCGATCTTAATCACAAGCCGCAAAATATATGTATCTTGCGATTTGAAATTATGTCGCATTTACCACATCTGATATCAGACCTGGGCCTGATACTTGGTGCCGCTGCGGTGATCACACTGATCTTTAAAAGACTGAAGCAGCCTCTGGTGCTTGGTTATATAGTGGCGGGACTGCTCGTTGGTCCCAATTTTAATCTTTTCCCTACCATCGTTGAGATCCACAGCATTCAAACCTGGGCCGAAATCGGCGTGATCTTCCTGCTTTTTGGCCTTGGTCTGGAATTTAGTTTTAAAAAGCTCGTGAAGGTGGGCGGTGTAGCCGTTGTAACTGCCCTCATGGGTATAGGATTTACCATGGGCATGGGTTATGCCATGGGTTCGCTCCTTGGCTGGGCCAGCATGGACAGCCTTTTTCTTGGTGGGATACTTGCCATTGCTTCTACTACCATTATTTTCAGAGCCTTTGAAGAGTTGGGCGTTAAAAGCCAGAAATTCACCGGCGTGGTAATGGGCGTTCTGGTCATTGAAGACCTTGTGGCCGTTGTGCTGATGGTGGTACTGTCAACAGTGGCTGTTACCCGCACCTTTGAGGGCGGTACCATGATGGTTTCGATTTTTAAACTCGCGTTTTTCCTGGTGCTCTGGTTTATTTCAGGGATATTTTTTCTGCCATCGTTCTTAAAAGCCATCCGCAAACTGATGAGCGAAGAAACGCTGCTCATTGTATCGCTCGCGCTTTGTTTTTTGATGGTGGTACTCGCCAACCAGGCAGGTTTTTCATCGGCATTGGGTGCTTTTATCATGGGATCTATTCTGGCAGAAACTACCAAAGCCGAAAAGATAGAACACCTGCTGAAACCGGTAAAAGATCTTTTTGGTGCCATTTTTTTTGTGTCTGTTGGTATGCTCATCAATGTGCAAACCATGATCGATTACGCATGGCCCATCACGATCGCTACTTTAATATTACTCATTGGCAAACCAACGTTTGTTATCATCGGCGCGCTCATTTCGGGTCAGCCACTTAAAATAGCTGTGCAATCAGGCATGAGTCTTTCACAAATCGGTGAGTTTTCTTTTATCATTGCCACCCTGGGGTTAAGTTTAAATGTAACCAGCGATTTTCTTTATCCCGTGGCCGTTGCGGTTTCGGTGCTTACTACCTTTACAACACCGTTCATGATCAGGCTCTCGCCAGCTGTTCACAGGCTGCTGGAAAACAAATTGCCCAACCGTTTAACCAATGCCATCAACCGTTACAGCGCAGGCACCGTTGAAGTAAAAGATACCGGCGACTGGAAGCGCCTCATCCGTTTTTATTTTATGAACATGGTGGTTTTTTCAGTGATCATCGCCACCATCATCCTGCTGAGTACTCAATATATTCTGCCTCTTTTTTCAGAAAGTTCGTGGAGCAAGGCACTCACCGCAACGGTTACACTCGTTATCCTTTCTCCTTTTCTCTGGGCACTTGCCTTTCGCCGCACTCAGCCGCAGGCCTATGCCAACGTGTGGGTAAAACCGGTACAGCGTGTACCCCTTGTAGCGCTCATGTTACTGAGGATTTTACTCGCTCTGTTTTTTGTGGGTTTTCTTTTCGGTCGTCTGTTCTCCCCCTGGGTAGCCGTTGCAGGCGTTCTGGCCACACTGGTTATATTACTGGCCTTTTCAAAAAAGATCAGGGAATTTTACGCGCGTATTGAATTGCGTTTTCTCAGTAACCTCAACGAAAGAGACGATCAGCAACAAGCCGCACCATTGCTCACGCCCTGGGATACCCATCTTGCAGTATTTACGCTGAGTGCTGAATCACATTACATTGGCAAAACACTCGAGGAAAGCCGCATCCGCGAGGAGTTTGGCGTTAACATCGCGGCCATTGAACGGGGCAACCATATTTTAAACGTGCCGTCACGCGATCAGCGATTATATCCTCACGATGTGATCTCGGTAATTGGCACCGACGATCAGCTGGATAATTTCAGAACGCACCTCGAATCGATGATCAGAGAACCTGAACTCATGCCAACCAAACAGAGCGTATCACTTCAGCATTTTGTTATTCAGAAGGAATCACCTTTATTAGGCAAGACCATAAGGCATTCGGGCATCCGCGAACGCACCAAGGGCCTGGTAGTTGGCATAGAAAGAAAAGGAGAGAGGATCCTGAATCCTGAATCTGATCTGGTGTTTGAACTCAAAGACATTGTATGGATCGTTGGAAACGAAAAACGCATCCAGGTCCTGAGCAAAGGGAAACAAACTGCCTGATCAAAATTATCTTTTCAGTGAATCCCTGATCTCGGTAAGAAGAATTTCTGACTTGGTAAGTTCCACCACTTTCACAGGTTCTGCATCCTGTTTACGTTTGGCCTTGTTCATTCCTTTCACAATCAGGAACAGCACAAACGCGGTGATAAGAAATGTAATGACTGAACTTATAAAAAGACCCACCTTGGCCCCATGCCAGGTATATTCCTGCAGAGTGGAAACATGGGCAGCTTCCATCAGAGGTTTTAACATCAATGGTGTAATGATGTGCTCGATGAGCGCGGTTACAATACTGTTGAACGCAGCACCAATGATCACCCCGACTGCGAGGTCGATCACATTTCCCCTCATGATGAAGGTTTTAAATTCTGAAAGAACACTCATGTTTGATTTTGTTTTTATGGTTAATGAATCGGTACCCTGAATAAAAAATCAATTCGTTTCAAGCACTTTCAGTAACTCGTCCAGCTTAGGCGTAAGGATGATCTCCGTGCGGCGGTTCTTTTTCCTGGCTTCCGGTGTTTTGCCTCTGTCGAGAGGAGAAAACTCACCACGACCCGCGGCAATGATGCGGTGCTGCTCAATCTTCCCGTTGTTGAGTAATATTTTAGTTACTGAAGTAGCGCGCATCACACTCAGGTCCCAGTTGTCCTTTACTTCTCCCGCACCTTTCATCGGCACGTCGTCTGTATGACCTTCTACCATCACGTTGATATCCGGATTCTGTTCGAGCACCTTCGCCACATTCTTCAGTGCTTCCACACCTTTGGCCTCAACATTTGTTTTGCCGCTTGCAAATAAAAGACTCTCATCAAGACTCACATATACCTTTCCGTTTTTCTGGGTGATGGTTAAACCTTTGTTTTCAAATCCAACAAGCGCATCGCTTAATTTTTTACGCAGGTCGGCCGCAGCTTTTTCTTTTTGTTTCAGGATCTCTTCCAGTTCGTTTACACGCGCCTCGCGTTTTTTAAGTTCCAGGCTCAGGTTATCCAGTTCTGCTTTTTGTGCATTTAACCTTGTTTCAAGGGCTTTTAACTCATCCTGTTTTTTCAGAAGCTGTTCTGTGGTCAACTGCAAATCGCCGCTCAGTTTGGCATTGTCTTTTTCGCTTCCACTCAATAAGCGGTCGAGGCGGTTCATGAGCTGTTCGTTCAGTATGTTCAGCTTATCGTGTTTGGCATTGAGGTTACGCAGGTTGCTGCCAATGATGGCGGTATCGCGGCTTAAACCCATAACCGTTTTCTGATCTTTGGCAGCCTGTTCGCGCAGTTCGGCCAGCGCGGCTTCATTTTCCTGGCTTGATTTTTTTATAGCCGACAGCTCGGTTTCACAGGCGCTGAGTTTGGCTTTTGATTCGTCGAGCATCCTGGCAGGTACACACGCCGTTACTGCGGCGGCAACAAGGGCAAAAAACAAATGGTTCAGTTTCATCATGATTTAAAATTATAAAATTGAAACGCTTCAGTGGCACGCGCTGAATTAGTTTATTAACAATTAAATTAACCGCTTTTATTCCGCGCTTTTAGGATATTTTTTAAGTCGCGGGACCTAATGCTGAATCAAATACTCTAATTTTACTGCTTCAACGCTTCGCCTATGAAAATCCATTCGCTGCAGGATTACCACCAACAATACAAAAAAAGTATAAACGAGCCGGAAACATTCTGGTCGGAGATTGCTTCGGAGTTTAAGTGGCATCAAAAATGGAACAGCGTTCTGGAGTGGGATTTTTATCAACCCGATGTAAAATGGTTCCTCAACGGAAAATTCAACATCACCGAAAACTGCATCGACAGGCATTTGCCGGCCCGCGCCAACGATACGGCATTTATCTGGGAAGCCAATGATCCTTCAGAAAAAGAAAGGATCATTACTTACGCTGAACTTTCGAGGGAAGTCAACAAACTGGCAAACGCCATTAAATCATTCGGGATCAAAAAAGGTGGCCGGGTTTGTATCTACCTGCCCATGCTACCTGAAGCCGTTTTCGCCATGCTGGCCTGCGCACGCATCGGTGCTGTTCACAATGTCATTTTCGGAGGTTTCAGCGCAACGGCCATCACCGAGCGCATTAATGACAGCGATTGTCAACTGGTGCTCACGAGCGACGGATCGTTCAGGGGAAATAAAAAAATTCCCATGAAAACCACCGTAGATGAAGCCCTGCTGGCATGCCCGGGTGTGAAACATGTTTTGGTTCTGAAACGCACAGGCGAAGCGGTTCCCATGCAACATGGCCGCGATCACGACTGGCAAAGCACCTGCGCTGCACAATCAGAGATCTGTGAAGCTGAAAGCATGGACAGCGAAGATCCATTATTTATTCTTTACACATCAGGAAGCACTGGCAAACCCAAAGGCGTGGTGCATACCTGCGGCGGTTACATGGTATTTACCGCGTACACTTTCGAAAATGTATTTCAATACAACAAGAGAGATGTATACTGGTGTACGGCTGATATCGGCTGGATCACAGGACACAGTTACATCACGTACGGCCCTCTGCTTGCCGGTGCTACCACGGTGATCTTTGAAGGGATCCCAACGTTTCCCGACGCGGGTCGTTTCTGGCAGATAATAGATAAGTACCAGGTCAATATTTTCTATACCGCGCCCACAGCCATCCGTTCGCTGGAAGCCGCCGGAACTGATTTTATAAAACCCTATGATCTTGGAAGTCTGCGTGTACTGGGCAGCGTAGGCGAGCCCATTAATGAAGAAGCCTGGCACTGGTATCATAAAAATATAGGCAAAGAAAAATGTCCGATAGTGGATACCTGGTGGCAGACCGAAACCGCGGGCATCATGATATCGCCGCTGGCCGGCATTACTCCGGCCAAACCCGGTTACGCCATGCTGCCTTTACCCGGTGTGCAGCCCATTCTGGTAGATGAAAAAGGAGAAGAGATCAAAGGCAACAATGTGGAAGGCAATCTCTGCATTCGTTTTCCATGGCCTTCAATCATCCGCACCACCTGGGGCGATCACGAACGTTGCCGCCAGTCGTATTTCAGTACCTACAAGGGTTTATATTTTACTGGCGATGGCTGTAAGCGCGATGCTGAAGGATATTACCGCATTACCGGCCGCGTAGACGATGTGATGAACATCAGCGGTCACCGCATTGGTACAGCCGAAGTTGAAAATGCCATTAACGAGCACAGTTGCATTGTTGAAACGGCCGTGGTGGCTTTTCCGCATGAGATCAAAGGACAGGGAATTTATGCGTATTGTATTCCAACAGGTGAAGTCTCCGCCAGCGAAGAACAGCTCAAAACCGAGATCCGTGAACTTGTTGCAAAACTCATCGGACCCATTGCCAAACCCGACAAGATCCAGATTGTAACGGGATTGCCAAAAACCCGGAGCGGCAAGATCATGCGCCGCATCCTCAGAAAAATTGCGGAAGGCGAACTCAGTAATCTTGGTGATACCTCCACCTTGCTTGATCCACAAATAGTAGAAGAAATTATAAAAGGAAAACAATGATCACACAGGAACAGTTAAACAGGTCCATCAGTTACCCGCAATACACCGCATTACTGCAAACTTTACTCGAACAGGGAAAAACAACAGGGCACGACCAGAGCGAAGAAAAAATTGGCTTCGCCAGGATCAATATCCAGCGCATGGCCCGGCTCGACAAAACTGTGCAACTTACTGAAGAAACAAAAACAGCTTTGCACAAGGTAAAAGGTGAATTTATATGGCTGCTGCTCACTGAAGGCTGGTGCGGAGATACCTCGCAGAACATTCCTGTGATGCACGCCATGGAAAAAGAATGTCCGCAGCTCAGCCTCCGGCTGATTATGCGCGATGACAATCCCGATATCATGGACCAGTACCTGACCAACGGCGCGCGGTCGATCCCTAAACTGGTTTGCCTGAAAAAAACCACGCTCGAAGAAATGTTTACCTGGGGGCCGCGTCCAGCCCCTGTGCAGGCCATGGTGATGGACTTGCTGAAGAACGGCGTGAGCAAGGAAGAAAAAGGATTAAAGGTGCAGCAATGGTACAATACCGATAAAACCCTCAGTCTTCAGAAAGAACTTACTGCCCTGGTAACACAGTACATGTTGGGCTGATATGATCAGACGTACGTTTTCCCTTTACCGCTCCTCTTTTTCGGGACTGAGCAAAGAAACCTGGCTGCTATCGCTGGTAATGCTGATTAACCGCAGCGGAACCATGGTAATGCCATTTATGACACTGTATCTGACCAGCGAAAAAGTGGGTCGCTCGCTCACCGATGCCGGTATTGTGATGGCTTTGTTTGGTCTGGGCTCGGTGGTTGGCGCTTATTTTGGCGGCAAATTCAGCGACCGCATCGGTTTTCACAAAGTTCAGCTGGCTACACTTGTAATGGGTGGTATTATGTTTATGGTGCTGGGTCAGGTAAAATCATTTCCACTCATCTGTGTTTTTACATTTATACTCAGTCTGGTTAACGATGCATTCCGGCCTGCCAACTCGGCTGCCGTGGCTCATTACAGCCAACCCGAAAACAGAACGCGTTCTTATTCGCTTAACCGGCTTGCCATTAATCTTGGCTGGGCACTGGGCACTTCTATCGGCGGACTCATCGCCTCGGTAGATTACGAACTCCTGTTCTGGGTAGATGGTTTTACCAATCTCGGTGCAGGCATCCTGCTTTTTATTTTCCTAAAACCTGTTGCGCCGGTTGTTGTGTCGCGTGAACCCGGACAGGGCACCCCACCTGCGATGTCAGCCTACCGCGACAAAACCTATCTTAAGTTCGTTGTGCTCATCACACTTTACGCCATCTGTTTTTTTCAGCTCTTTACTACCATTCCAAAATATTTCCGCGACAACTTATTGCTCTCTGAAAGTTTTATAGGGTTTACAATGGCCATCAACGGTCTTATTATTGTAGCTGTAGAAATGGTACTTGTTTACCGGCTCGAAGGCCGCAGAAGTAATCTCGCTTTTATCACACGCGGCGTGCTCATTTGCGCGCTTGCATTTTTTGTTCTGGTTATTCCTGGCAACGGCAAATTCATCGCGCTCTTAATGATCATTCTTCTCACCGCGGGGGAGATCATCTCCATGCCTTTTATGAGCTCTTACTGGACCCAACGTTCTAATGAACACAACCGCGGACAATATGCCGCGCTGTATACCATCTCCTGGGGTGTGGCGCAAACCGTTGGTCCATTTTTGTGTGCGATGCTTGTTGATCTTACCAGTTTTTCTGTGCTTTTCGCGGCTGTAGGGGCCTTGCTTCTTTTGCTGGCTTTTGGGTTCCGGCGCCTCGACAATGCATCAGCCTGACATTGTTGTCAAAAAACTAATCCACTGAAATAAAAGTCATTCTTTATCAGAAAGACCAGATTGTTAATTCCCTGTTTTCACAAAATACAGGGATAAATCTCACTTTTAACATCTGTCGCCCCTGATCGCTCTGAAAAATTGTTTCTTAATTGTATATTTATATTTCAACTTCAAATTAATAAAATGAAAATTAAAAGTTTACCACTCGTTCTTTTGACAACAGTTTTTTCTCTGAGCTTATACAGCCAGGAATGGGTAGAAAAAATGCAGGACCCTAACGGTAATTTTTACGAAGCGAAAGCGGCGTTTGAAAGTTACTGGGCGCCGCGCGATAAAACTGAAAAAGGCAAAGGCTACAAAGTATTTAAACGCTGGGAAAACTTTGTTGAACCCCGTGTTTATCCGAGTGGTAATCTCTCACAACTTTCATTAACATCAAAAAATTACGCCGCATTTCTCGAACAATATAATGCCGAGCAGGGGGCCAACAAAGTGATCAATCCAAATAACATGCTGGCTTCCGCCACCTGGACCCCCATCGGTCCAATGGGTGGAATGAGTGGTCAGGCAGGCAACCAGTTTCTGAAAGCAGGTCGTCTTAACTTTATAACGATCGATCCCAATAATCCTAACAACCTTTGGGTGGGTGCGCCTGCCGGCGGTTTGTGGCTTTCTGTGAATGCCGGCATCAGCTGGACCACCAATACCGATCAGCTCACTGTTACAGGTTGTACCGATCTGGCAATTGATCCCACCAACAGCAACATCATGTATCTTGCAACAGGCGATGGCAATGCGGGCGACACCCGCAGCATCGGTGTTCTGAAATCTCTCGACGGCGGATTGACCTGGAATACAACCGGCATGACCTACCCGGTGACTTCCAATTTCAGCATCAGGCGTCTTATTATTAATCCGTCAAATACACAGATCCTTTTAGCAGCTACGGCTTCCGGCATGTACCGTACCATCAATGGCGGTCTTAACTGGTCGGTAGTGGCTTCTGGAAATTTTTATGACGCAGAATTTAAACCAGGTGATCCCAACACCGTGTATATTGCAGGCAACAGCTTCAGGGTTTCTACCAATGGTGGTGCCAGTTTCACCACTGTAAGCACAGGTATAACAACAGGTGCGCAGCGCATGGCCATTGCGGTAACGCCGGCCGATGCCAATTATGTGTATGTACTTGCTTCCAGTAGCGCCAACAGTGGTTTCCTCGGATTCTACCGCTCAACCAACAGTGGTACTACATTTACACAGATGGCTGCGAGTCCTAACCTCCTTGGCTGGTCGAGCACAGGCAACGATTCAGGCGGGCAGGGCTGGTACGACCTTTGTGTGGCTGCTTCGCCACTTAACAGAGATGAGGTGGTAACAGGTGGTGTAAACGTTTGGCGCACAACCGACGGTGGCACCTCATGGTCTATCTATGGTCATTGGACCGGCAATGGCGCGCCTTTTACACATGCCGATCACCACGATCTTGAATACACTGCAGCGGGTATGCTCTATAATTGTAACGACGGTGCCGTTTACAGGCGTGTAAACAATGCATGGACCGATATTTCCGGAACGATGAATATTGCTCAGATCTACAAAATAGGTATGTCTTCTTTAACAGCCAACATGTGGATCACCGGTCACCAGGACAACGGCACCAGCATCTGGAACGGCAGCATTTACAACGCCGAAATTGGTGGCGATGGCATGGATTGTTTTTTTGACCGCACCAATAATCAGAATGTATTCGGATCGACTCAGAACGGAGGTCTGCGAAGATCAACCAATGGCGGTCTCAACTGGTCCATGGCTACAACAGGACTCCCCTCATCCGGACCCTGGGTAACAGTTTGGAAACAGGATCCGATAACAGCGCAAACTTTATACGCAGGCTATTCGCAGCTTTACCGCTCTACCAATCAGGGTTTGGGTTGGGCTGCAACGGCAGGTGTGATGCCGGGCGGAAATGCCTCTATCCGCGAATTCGCAATTGCGCCCTCTAACAACCAGGTGATCTATGCTTTAAAAAGCACAGGCATCTATAAAACTACAAACGGCGGCACTTCCTGGACCACTGTTACCGGTTCTATTCCGGTGGGCACTGCTTTACCGGAATACATTTGTATCGATCCTCTTGACCCTAATAACGCATGGGTTGTGCTCAGCGGTTATTCAAGCGGAAACAAGGTGTTTGTTACCACCAACGGAGGTGTTACCTGGACCAATTACACTGCTAACCTTCCCAATATTCCGGCTAACTGTTGTGTATACCAGCCAGGCAGTAACGACAGGATTTATGTTGGCATGGACGTAGGTGTTTATTACCGCGACAATGGCGCAGCCAGCTGGACGCTTTACAACACCAACCTTCCCAACACGCCAATTTCAGAGCTGGAAATCTCCCCTGCTTCACCAAGTTTGTTACATGCTTCCACCTATGGGCGCGGTGTTTGGGTGGCCAGTGTTTACAGTTCAAGTCAGGCTCCTGTAAGTAATTTTAGCGTAACACCAAATACTAAATGTGCGGGAGCTGCCATCACTTTTACCGACATGTCTACTAACGCACCTACTAACTGGAGCTGGGCTGTGTCGCCCTCTGCAGGTGTATCAGTGAGTTCTGCTACCGCCAGCAGCCCGGTGATGATTTTTCCTGTTGCGGGAAACTACACAGTGAGCATTCAAACAGCCAATAACATTGGCCCCGGCAATACCTATACACAGATGGTTACCATTTCACCTTCGCCCACAGTCAATGTAGCTTCATCTGCGCCGAGCATTTGCCCGGGAAATATCATTTCTTTTACTGCAACGGGCGCAGCTAATTATTCATGGAGCAACGGTGGAGGAAATTTTGCCATTAGTGCCTTTAGTCCTTCTGTGCAAACAATTTATACTGTAACCGGCACAGCCAACGGATGCTCATCTGTAAGGACGGTCACAGCCAATGTATTGCCTGCACCAGTGATCAGCATCAGCGGAGGCAATAATGTATGTGAGGGCAAAATTATTTCCCTCAATGCATCGGGCGCAAATACGTATACCTGGAACAATGGACAGCAGGGAGCGGCCTTCAGCGACGCGCCGGCAAGCAACACTAATTATACAGTCACCGGTACCGGTGCCAATGGATGCACAAAGGCCCAGACCCACGTTGTAACAGTTAACCCTTCGCCCGTAATTAATATCCTTGCTTCAAACACCCTTGTATGCTCCGATGATTCACTCAGCCTGAGTGCCAGCGGCGCCACCTCTTATACCTGGATGCCTGGCAACAGCACCAACCAGGTGTTTGGATTGTATCTTTCTTCCTCACTTGAGTTCACCGTTGTGGGAAGTAACAGCTTTAACTGCGAAAGTGCCGCCATGATCACTGTTGAAGTTGCAGAATGTACCGCTATCTCCGATAATGGTCCGTTGCGCAGCCTGTTTCGTGTATTCCCTAACCCGGCTAAAGAAAAACTCGAGATCAGAACCGAAGGCATATCATTGAATACCGTTGACGTTGCTATTACTGATCTGGCAGGAAGACTTGTATTGCGTGCTGAGATCCGGCTGAGTGATAACGATCAGAACGGAACAATAGACCTCAGCAAACTGGCGGCGGGCCAATATCTTTTGAAATTTAATTCAGAAGACCGTCCGCTTCAGACAATGAAGATCATTAAAGAATAATATTATCTGTTTCTAATATAGAGCTATCTTAAAAAAAGCACACGCTGATTTTAAGGTAGCTTTTTTATTTGTGTGCCCTTGGAGAGGCCGGAAAGGCTTTGATGATGAATGATCCGGATTTCGCGCGCAACAAACAGAATTAATACTCTATCCTCCGCTGTGGCAGGGACGGTTGCTTTCTCTCAACTTAAACGTGAGTGTTACCCCGTAGAAAAAATACCAGTCGCGTGTGGTAGGATTACCACGCATGCTGCCCGGAATGGCTTTCGGGTTCACCACACCTGCGTCAGGAGTTAC